>JBBTUZ010000067.1:0-8121 GCA_038063495.1 Patescibacteria group bacterium
TTCTTATAAATTCACCATCAACCGTTTGCAAAGAATCTACCTGACGCATCTTTCACCTCCTTTCTATTGGCGTTTTTCTGTTGTTAAAGGACCTCGGATTTTTAGTCTAAATATTTAGATAGTATTTGTCAACCCTTATTCTCCGCTCCGCGCTTATGGATAGGTATAAAATTAGGCCCAAATAGTCGTTTCGCCGGTTTTGGTTATTTTTTTGGTTTTAAACGTTGTTTCGGTTAATTCCTCCGGCTGAAACCAAAGCTTGATTTCTTTTTCGGCGCTTTTGACCGATTCGGAGGTGTGGATGACGTTTTCAAAAACACCGGTCTTGCTGTTGATTCTGCCGTATCGGCCGCGGATGCTGACGGGGTCGGCTTCTTCGGGATTGGTCGCGCCGCAGATTTTTCGGATGTTGGCGACGGCCTCTTGCCCCTGGTAAACCAACGCCAGAACTCTGTCGGTGTGAAATCCGCCCATTAGGTATTTAACCGCCGAAGGAAAGACCTTCGGTTTTCTTTCTTTTAAATCACCGTAATGAAGCTCGGCTAATTTTTTCGGGACTTTCAGGATTTTCGCGCCGACAATTTTTAATTTCGTTTCCGAAAGAGCCGTCAGGATATTGCCGGTCAGGCTTTTGATCAATCCGTCGGGTTTGACGATGACTAAGGTTTGTTGAATTTTATTCATATTTAAGAAGTATTATACTAAAATATCAAAAATCGTCAAAGGGCGAATTTTTTGTTAAGATAGAAAGATTGATGAAAAAAGTTTATTTTTGGCACAAGTGCATAGAATGCGGTTCGGTTTTAGAGCCAGCCATGTTTTTTTACACCTGCCCGAAATGCCAGGGCCTGCTTTTGGTTGAACGGGACGAAGAATGGATAGATAAACATATCGGCGTCGGCCGGCAGGCGCAATTATTTTTTGACAACATCAGGTTTGGCAAAGAACGGGATAAATATCCCAATGGCAGCGGCGTTTTTATGTGGTTGCCTTTAATCTTGCCCGGCTTCCCGAAAGAATCGGCTATCTCTTTAAGGGAGGGATTTACCGATCTTTTTGAAATACCCGATTGGCTGAAACAAAAAATAGGGTTAAAAAATCTTTACCTAAAAATGGAAGGCCAATTGCCTTCGGAAAGCTTTAAAGACCGCGGGATGTCGGTGGCAATTTCCGAAGCCGTCCGTTTACAGAAATTTTACCCAAAATTAAAAATTCGTTCCGTGGCTTGCGCCAGCACCGGCGACACTTCGGCTTCGGCGGCTATTTACAGCGCTTATGTCAAAGATAGATTAAAATGCCTTGTTTTTTTGCCTTACGAAAAGACTTCTTCGGGGCAGCTCTTTCAGGCGATAGCCCACGGAGCGATAGTCTTGAGCATTAAACATCCCGCCGGATTTGACGGCTGTATGGAATTAATTCAAGAATATTGCGCCAGGCATCCGGAAATTGTTTTGGTAAATTCTAAAAATGATTTTAGAATTGTCGGCCAGGAAACCATCGCTTTGGAGATTTGCCAGGATCTTCATTGGAAAGCGCCGGACTGGATAGCCGTTCCTTGCGGAAACGGCGGGAATCTAACCGCTTTATTGATTTCTCTTTTGCGAATGAAAGAAAGAAAAATGATTAATTTTTTGCCCGGTATTATCGTGGCTCAAACAAAAGGCGCCAACACGCTGGTTCGTTGGGCTAAAAGCGGATTTAAAGATTATAATCCAGGGTCTTTCAAAGACAGCATCGCTTCGGCAATGAATATTCAAAATCCGGTAAGCTTCCCCAGAATTAAAGAATTGCGCAAAAAGTTTAGAATTGAATTTTTTGACGCGACCGAAAGCGATATCCAAGAAACAAGGGACTTGTTTATGGGGGCGGGCGCTAATATTTGTCCTCAAACTGCCGTGGCGCTGGACGCGGTTTTAGAGGCAAGAAATGGGGGGATTGTTAAGGAAAACGACTCGGTCATTGTTATTGGCACGGCCAGCGGCATTAAATTTTCCGAATTAGGAACAAAGCGCCCCGTAATTATCAAAGGCGCGATTGAAGACATAGAAAAAGCAGTCAAGTTTTACATAAATGATTGAATTTAAAATTTTAAAAAAATCAAAAATTTCCCGAGCCAGATTGGGGTTGCTCAAGACTGAAAATGGAATAGTGGAAACACCGTGTTTGGCGCCGGTAGCCACTCAAGCTGTGGTGAAAACTTTGACCAGCGAAGAAGTCGGCCAAACTAAAACTCAAATTTTGATTTCCAATACTTTTCATCTGCATTTGAAACCCGGAGAAGAAATTGTTGAATCTGCCGGCGGGCTTCACCGGTTTATGAATTGGCCGAAGCCCCTGATGACTGATTCCGGCGGTTTTCAAGTTTTCAGCTTGGGGTTTGGCCGGGATTTTGGCACCGGAAAGATTTTGAAAAACAAAACAGATTCTCTTATTAAGAAAGGCCAACAGCCGAAGCTGATAAAAATCACGGGAGGAGGTGTGTTTTTTACTTCGCCTCTTAATGGCGAGAAGATATTTTTAGGGCCGAGAGAATCAATTAAGATTCAAGAATCTTTAGGGGCGGATATTATTTTTACTTTTGACGAATGCACTTCGCCGATGGCGGATTATGAATATACGAAAAAATCTCTTCAAAGAACTCATCGTTGGGCTGAAATTTGTTTGAAATCAAAAAAATCAAACCAAGCTTTATTCGGAATCGTTCAGGGAGGGAAATTCAAGGATTTAAGGATTGAAAGCGCTAGATTTATCGGCTCGCTTCCCTTCGCGGGTTTTGGCATCGGGGGCGAATTCGGCGATAACAAAAAAATAATGGTTCAAATGATTGATTGGGTGATCAAAGAATTGCCTGAAGAAAAACCGAGGCATCTTTTGGGCATCGGGCGTTTGGAAGATATAGCGAAAATCATCAAAGCCGGCATTGATACTTTTGACTGCATTGTGCCGACCCGTTTCGCCCGCCACGGGATAGCTTTCATTTCGGAAGGGAAATTAGATCTGTCAAAAACGAAATTTTTGAAAGACAAGAATCCGTTGGATAAAAAATGCCATTGTTTCGTTTGTCGGGATTATCGGCGGAATTATATCGCCCATCTTTTTCGGGCCGGTGAAATTACGGCTCTGAAATTATTAACTTTTCACAATCTTTATTTTTTTAACGCTGAAATAGTTAAAATTCGGGAGAAAATTAAAAAAGGGAAATTCTAAAAATTCTAGAAAACGGCCTTAAGGTTGATTCAGAAATCCGCCTGGCTTATTATCTTTAATATGACAAAGCATAAGTCCAAGAGATTGCTTAAAGAAAATTATCTCCAGATGATAAAGAATAGCCCGAAGACCAGGATGTTCCGCAATTTTTTCCTAGCCGACGAAAATGGTAAAAAATCGGACATCTTGAAAGACGGCGATTTAGCTTGCGCTTTTTTCGTTTCCTGTGTTTTGAAAATTTTTTCTTTAATTGATTATCCGCACGCGACGGTGGACGGCGCGATAAAAGATATGCTTGAAAACGGCTGGCGCCGGACCAAGAAATTAGAACCGGGCAATATTCTACTCTGGGAAAAGAATAAAAAAGGGCATAGGCATCTCGGATTTTATATTGGGGATAAAAAAGCCGTTAGCAACTTTTATGAAAAAAGATATCCGGCGATCCATCATTACATAAATTTTTGGAAGACCGGGGCCAATCAACCGGAGCGCGCGATTGAGCAAATTTTCACGCATCCGGGTATCAAATAAAAACGATGTTTGACCAAAAAGAAATTAATATCTTAGAGGGCATTATTAAAAGGTTTTTATATAAAAAGCGACAGAGCCGCAAGAAAATTGTCTTGATGGACTATCGGGTTTTTTTATCTTCATTAAATCCGGCGGAAAGAAAATTAATCAAGAAAATCCAAAGCCTAGATATATCTAAATATGGCAAAAAAACGCCATTTTACGGCATTAGACGCATCCCCGAAGACTTGGTTACGATCAGGGGGCAGAGATGCAAAGATAAAGGAAAAATCCGCCATCTTCCTATTTCTTTTTTGCCCAGGAAAGTTTACGAGGCTTTTAAAAAAATGAGAAAAACCATTGGGGAGGAAACAGGAAAATCGCTTTTGATAAATTCCGGGTATCGTTCTCCCGCCTATCAGATGCTTATTTTTTTAGGTTATTTAAAAAAAAATTTTTGGAACATTAGAAAAACCATGAGAGGCGTTGCCTTGCCGGGCTATAGCCAGCATGGTTATCCGGATAAACAAGCTATTGATTTTGCCAGCGCCGAAATTTTGGAAAAAAAGAAAAAGGATTTTTCCGAGACAAAAGAATACCAATGGCTGATAAAAAACGCAGTTGAATTCGGGTTTCGTCTGTCTTTCCCGAAAAATAATAGATTCGGGGTTAAATTTGAACCTTGGCATTGGCATTACGAGTCATTATCTTAGAAATCTAAATAATAAATTTACCTGATATGAAAAATTATGCCAAAGTGGGTAACCGCAAAGGACGGCCGGCTTATAGAACGCCGTCTTCTTTTCGTTCCCGCCAATATCTGAAAACGATTAAAACAAAATTCATTTCTTTCGGGAGAAAAGGAAAAATAAAATAACCGCGGATGAAAAGTTAAGCGAAAAACTTATTGACATCTGTTTCATTTGGGATTTTAATTATAAATAAAGTAAATGAATTTAATTTTTTAAAATCAATGAATAATAATTTAAACCAAGCTGGGCAGCAGCCAAAAAAATTTTTGTTTGTGTCCCTGGAAAGTTTGAGCGGCGATTTGGCTTGGCAGTTGACCAAGGAAGGCCATTCAGTTAAAGCCTACATTAAAGCCGAAAGCGATGTTGATGTTTATAATGGCTTTGTGGAAAAGATTGATAATTGGGAGCCTCATGTGGATTGGGCGGATATTGTGATTTTTGATGATGTTGAATTCGGCGAAATTGCCGATAAATTGCGGAAAAACGGCAAATTGGTTATTGGCGGCAGCGCTTATACCGATAAATTAGAAATGGATCGGGAATTTGGTCAGTTGGAGATGAAGAGGCACGGTATCAATATTTTGCCCCAATGGCAATTTTCTAATTACGATCAAGCCATTGAATTTATCAAGAATAATCCCGATCGTTATGTTTTTAAACCCAGCGGCAACACTCCTTCTACCACCAAAGGACTTTTATTTTTGGGAGAAGAAGAAGACGGCAAGGACATTTTGGTGTTGTTAGAGCAGAACAAGAATGTTTGGCAAAAAAAGGCTCCGGTTTTTCAACTGCAAAAATACGCCTCCGGCGTTGAAGTGGCAACTGGCGCTTTTTTTAACGGCAAGGATTTTATTATGCCCGTTAATATTAATTTTGAGCATAAAAGAATTTTTCCCGGCGATATCGGTCCTTTCAGCGGCGAAATGGGCACTTTAATGTTCTGGAGCAAGCCCAACACCTTGTTTAAAATGACTCTGGAAAAAATGAAGCCGGCCTTAGCTGAATCTGGTTATGTCGGCTATGTTGACATAAATTGCATCGCTAATGGGAAAGGAATTTATCCCTTGGAATTCACTTGTCGTTTCGGTTATCCCACCATCTCTATCCAATTGGAAGGGATATCAATGCCGACAGGGGAATGGCTGTCAAAATTGGCAAGCGGGGAAACTTTTGAATTAAAAACCAAGCGAGGATTTCAAGTCGGCGTGAGAATTCTGGCCCCGACCCATTTTGCCAAAAACGACCGAGAGCTCATAGAAATGTTTCGGGACATACCGATACTCTTTAAAAAATCGGATAATTTAGAAGGTGTGCATATTGAGGACATCAAGAAAGCGGCGGATGGCGTTTGGCGGATTGCCGGCGAGTCGGGTTGTTTGCTGGTGATTACGGGTTCCAGCAGCACAGTGGCTGAAGCCCGCGAGCAAGTTTATTCGCGCATTAAAAATATTATGATTCAAAATATGGCCTACCGCACCGACATCGGTCTTAAATGGCCCAGCGATAGCGACAAACTGCAAACTTGGGGATATTTATATTAAGAAAGTGATTATTAAAGTCAATTTCCGAAATCCAGAGAAAGAAGTTATTAAAAAAGCCGTTGGAATTATTAAAAATGGCGGATTGGTGGTTATCCCGACCGATACTGTTTACGGCCTTTTAGCGGACGCGAGAAATAAAAAGCCGGTGGAAAAAATTTTTAAAATCAAGAAACGGTCCAAGATGAAACCGATTGCCATTTTTGTTAAAGACATAAAGACGGCAAAAAAATACGCCTTTATTGATAGAAAGCAGGAAGAATTTTTAAAAAAAAATTGGCCGGGGAAGATAACCGTAATTTTGAAATCAAAAAATAATCTATCGGAGGGAGTGATGGCGAAAAATAAAACAATTGGTATAAGAATTCCCGATTGTAAGTTGGTCAATTTGCTTCTTGAGAAAATGAACTTTCCTCTTGCCCAGACCTCGGCGAATATTTCGGGAGGCGAGGCGACGACAAAAATCCGGGAAGTTTTGGAACAATTTGCCGGCAAAAGGATAACGCCGGATTTAATCATAGATGCCGGCGATTTGTCCAATAATCGGCCTTCAAAAATAGTTGATTTAACGCAAGAAAAACCCCTGATTATTCGTTTCTGATATACTGACAATATAAAAGCGGATTTTTTATGATTATTATTTATTCCACATTTTCCAGCAAAGAAGAAGCCGAAAAAATTGCCGAGGCCTTAATTCGGGAAAAATTAGCCGCCTGCGTTAATATTTTGGCGAGCGATTCGGTTTACGCCGGAGAAGGCAAAATTGAAAAATCAAAAGAGGCGGTCGCGATTATCAAAACCCGAAAAATAAATTTTAAAAAAGTAGAAAAATTCATTTTGAAAAATCATAGTTATAAAATCCCTTGCGTTGTCGGGATTCCTGTTAGGAAAGTGAATAAAAAATATTTTCATTGGCTGAAAGAAGTTTTGAAATAAAAAGGACTGGCTTTATAACCAGTCCTTTTTTTTAAAACAAGAATTTACCCTTTTTCATAATCACCTCGTCGTCCACATAGATGGTGGGGTTTAAGATTACACCGTCTATATGGCCTTCGCTGTCCCAATCAGCTCCGGTTTCTTCGGGGTAAGGGCTTCCAAAGGCGATATGAACGCCGGGAAATTTTTCGTCTTGAAGAAGATTGCCCAATAGTTCGGTCAGGCCAATATTGGTGCCTATGCCGAATTCCCCAACCCTATCACTATCTTTGTCTATGCTGAAAAGATACTCCGTAAAATCCTTTTCAAGAATTTTGTTGTTACAGTGGATGCTTTCTTTTATCGCTCTGTTGTTCTCTATTTCCACCGTAAGCGGCGGGTTTTCTAGGGCGCCGTATCTTTTATCAAAATAATCTCCGAGACAACCGTCAATGACAATTTTCCCGTTGACAAAGATGGGGCTGGCAAAAACTTCGCCATCAGGCAAGTTGCTCCAATTCCCTGGCGTGATATTGCCATCACAAATGATCCAGTGAAGTTTTGGGGAGAACTTGGCCACAAAGTCAGTCCCTTTGTCCGTTGTTACTCTGATTCGGAATGCGTTTTTTACTTTTTCGTAGACAAGACGACTAATGCGTTTAATCTCTTCATGGTCGCTACACATTCCGTTCTCCATAACTTCCTTCGTGATTCCAGCCATAGAGGCATGTCGCAATTTTTTATTAGCGGCAATAACCTTAAACAGTGGATTAGTGAAAGTTTGGGTTTCACCTTTAATATCTTCTATGACAGTAAAACTAACATCGGCTTCGGCGAGAATTTTCCCGATTTCTTCCGGAAAATTCAGCGGTCGTTCACCAAAGTCTTCCATCAAAAAGAAATGTAAATCATCCGTGATGCTTTCAACGACCCGCTTTATGGCTCTACCTATCGTAATAGTTTGTTTGTCAGTTATTATAACAACTCTTTCTCCTTTTTTGACTTTAATACAGTTCTTAACTGCCTGCTCGGCGCCTTGCTCAACGCTTCCCATCTCGCACCTCCTCTTTAGCTTTCTTGTTTTTGTTTAATTGTTAATGTTCGGTTATTCCTTTAATTATACTAAAAAAAATATAATTTGTCAAATAAAAAACGGGATATGGGCTAAAAGAGTGCTATAATCAAATTATGATTGAAGA
>JBBTUZ010000068.1:0-2562 GCA_038063495.1 Patescibacteria group bacterium
ATAAATATCTCCCTGATAATAATCCTCTTATACCAACTCTTGCTTGCATTAATCTATATTCCATTCTCTCTTTGTCTTCTTGTTTTTCCATCATATTAGCATAATTATCAGCATCTTTTTTGTAAGCAAAATTTCTTAAAATAGCATTACCATCAAATACGCCAAACATCTCTCCATATTTATGAACTGTAAATCTTCTTTTAACTCCTCTCATATTTTCACCCCGTAATATATTGTTGCAATACCTAAAATTATTTCATCAATTATCGGCGCTGTTGTCGGCAGCGGCGCAGTTTTTGTTTTTCAGAGTAATCAAAAACCAACCGAACAAGAACTTATTAAGGAATTTTACGAAATTGAAAACGCGGTTTATATCAGCCCGCATAGCGTGCGTCAAAAAATGTCTAAAGGCCAAACAGGCGATTATGTTTTGGTAGATTTACGAAGCCAGGAAGAATACGAAAAAGAGCATATTATCACCGCGGTGAATATTCCCGCGTATAAAGATCCAAACACTTCGGCTTACGATGAGAAAGAACGCATAATCGGACAATTCAAAGAATTGATTGAAAATAATTCCGGCAAAGATATCATTGTGTATTGTTATAGCGCTCCCTGTATGACTGGAAGGAAAATAGGGAAAATGCTGACCGAGCAAAAGATCTATGTTCGGCATCTTGGTATTGGCTGGAGCGAGTGGCGTTACTTTTGGAATTTATGGAATCATGACGGCGAAACCAAAACGAAAGCGGAAGATTATATTATTAGCGGCAAAGAGGCTGGCGTTCCAAAAGCTCAAGAATTGCCTTCGCCCTGCGGTAAAGGAGAATTTGGCTGTTGATGAAAATTGAACTTAAAAGTTGCTTTTATATTGGTTTTCTGTTAAAATTAAAACGCCCTCAAGGGTGTTTTAATTTATAAGATATGGCAAAAAATAAGGAAAAACTAACTAAAAAAGAAAGTAGCGAAGTCGTCGCGGTCAAAGAAAAGCCGGTTTCTTACGAAGCCAAAGATATTTATGTTTTGGAGGGATTGGAACCGGTCAGGAAACGGCCGGCAATGTATATCGGCTCAACCGGCGTTGACGGGCTTCATCATTTAATTTGGGAAGTGGTGGACAATAGCATTGACGAGGCGATGGGCGGTTATGCCAAAAACATTAAAGTGGAATTGTTAAAGAATAATCGGGTGGCGGTGGCTGATGACGGCCGCGGCATTCCGGTAGACATTCATCCCCATACCAAAAAATCGGCTTTGGAAACCGTGTTGTGCACTTTACACGCCGGTGGCAAATTCGGCGGCGAATCTTACAAAGTGGCCGGCGGACTTCATGGCGTTGGTGTTTCGGTGGTCAATGCTTTGTCAACATGGTTACGGGTTGAAGTTTGCCGTAACGGTAGTCTTTACTCTCAAGAATATGAAAAAGGCAAACCGCAATATAAAGTTCGGAAAGAAGGAAAGTGCGAGCAGACCGGCACCAAAGTAATTTACGAACCCGATTCTCAAATTTTTCAAAAAGTTGAATTTGATTTAAAAAAAATCCTCAACCATCTTCGTCAACAGGCTTATTTGACGCCGAAATTAAGGATAGAAATAATTGATAGCCGTTCCGGATATCCGGAAGCTTACAGTTTTTATTTTGAAGGCGGGTTGAAGTCGTTCGTTCGTTATTTGATTGGCAGTAAAATGCCGGTTCAAAATCAGATTTTTTATCAAAGCCGGAATCATGAAAAAATTTTAGTGGAATCAGCTTTTGTTTATACTAATGAAATTGAAGCCCAAGAGATGAGCTTCGCAAATAATATTTACACTCCTGACGGCGGAATGCATTTAACCGGTTTTCGTTCGGCCTTGACGAGAACGATCAATGATTTTGGCCGCCGAGAGGGCTATCTTAAAGAATCCGATGAGAATTTAATTGGCGAAGATGTCCGCGAAGGCTTGGTGGCGGCGGTTTCGGTCAAACTCGGGGAGCCCCAGTTTGAAGGTCAAACTAAAGCCCGATTGGGTAATCCGGAAGCCCGAACGGCTGTTGAGTCCGTGGTTAACGAATCGCTTAAAGAATTTTTTGAACGCTATCCGGCCGACGGTCGGAAAATTGTGGAAAAATGTCTTTTGACAGCCAAGGCCAGACAAGCGGCTAAAGCCGCCAAAGAAACGGTTTTGAGGAAAGGGGCTTTGGAGGGGTTAACTTTGCCGGGCAAATTAGCCGATTGCAGTTCTCGTAATCCCGCGGAATCTGAATTATTTATTGTGGAAGGCGATAGCGCCGGAGGATGTTTTTTTGGAGATACAAAGGTGGCTTTAACCGATGGCCGCGATTTATCCTTTAAACAATTAATAAAAGAAAATGAGCAAGGAAAGAAAAATTTTTGTTATACCATAAAAAACGATGGGAATGTAGGGGTGGAGTTAATTAAAAATCCCAGAAAAACAAAAAACAACGCGGAGGTAATTAAGATTATTTTAGATAACAACGAAGAAATGATTTGTACCCCGGACCATAAATTTATGTTAAGAGATGGAAGTTATAAAGAAGCTAAGGATTTAACAAAAGAAGAT
>JBBTUZ010000069.1:0-3264 GCA_038063495.1 Patescibacteria group bacterium
TTCTCAAAAGTTTCAATACTATCCGCTGGAAAATAATTTTTATAATTTTTGTGGCGGTTTACGCTTTAATGATGCTTATTAGTCCCCGATTGGGGCCAACGGATGATGTTGTGTTGCTACGAACGCTTCAGGTCGGGAAACCACTTCTTTTTTTTCCCAACTCGGGGAATATTATTTACGGCTATGGCGATGTAGCCAAGCTTGGCCGTTTTAGTATTTTAGGGGCGATGGAATACAATCTCCCGCTCTTTTTTTCCAAGTCCCCTTCGCCTTTCTGGTATTACTTAATCCAAACTTTCCAATATGTTCTCCTGATGATAATTTTCGTTAAGATCATAGCCCGGTTTACTTCAAACAAATTTTTAATCTATATCGCTCCCGCGCTGTTTTCGCTGACTCCCAGCATAACGATCCCTTTTTTCAGGCCTCTTCTTGGCGACAGAAACATAATTTTTTATTATGCCGTCTTTCTTTACTTTTATCTTAAATATCTTGAAAAACCAAAATTATATTATCTCGTTTTTGGAGTAATCAGCGCCAATATGGCTATCCATAACAAAGAAATCGGTTTTATCGCCCTGGGGGTTTTCGCTTTTTTTCACCTGCTCTTATCCTGGAAAAAATCCAAGCTCGGGGTGAAAATCTTTGACGGCCTGATACTTTTAAGCTGTCTTGCGTTCCTGCTTCTTTATTATTTTATTATCTTTATTCATCTGTCCCGCGATTCTGTCATTTACGGCCAAATTCCATATTACAATGTCCTGATGGTGACTGTTAAAAATTTGCTTAATTACGGTTTATTCACCGATCCGATTCTTATTTTAATACTACTGCCTCTTACAGGCTGGCGAATCTACAAAGCTTTGCGAAAGCAATTGGAGCTACATCCTGTTTATGATTCCATGTTGATAGCGGCTTTGATGTATATTTTGGCTTTTTTCGTTTTGAAATTATACGGACCCTATTATTTATTGCCCGCCTATATCTTTGCCCTACCGCCTATTTTTTATTTTTTGAATCAAGAAAAACAAAAATTTCCGTTTTTGAAATCAACGATAACTCTTTGCGCTTTAATTCTGGCATTGAATACCTTTCCGACTGGAATCCATTATCTTACCTTTTATAAATATCTCTCTATTAATTTCAATAAAACCTTGGATTTTCTCATTAGCGACATCAATGCCCGTTATCCCGATAAGCGAGCCGATATTTTTATTGACGCCCTTGATTACCGCGCGGGAGCCAGTATCCCTTATTTTATCTTTAGCGAGTTTCTTCAATACAAAGGTTTAGCCAGCAACCGCTTTGACTTTAAATCTAGTATTAAAATTGAAAACACGGATGCTTGGTTTCGCAATATCAAAGAATTCAACCCGCCCTTTACCGTTTTCCAGAATAATAATTTCTCTAAAGAAAAAAACGGCGATTACTTGATAGTTCCCGCCGAAGCCAGCACGAAAAACATCTCCGGAGACTACATCCAATCTTTAAGCAAGGAATATGACTTAGTTTTCAGGACAAAAAGTCCATTGGCCTTTCCCAATTTCAATTTCAAGACCCTGGTAAAATACTTCCTATCAAAAAAAATATCCCCTAGCCAGAAAGAAAAAGGCGCGATGATAAACGAAAATTTGATGCAATGGCCTAATTATTATGTTTTTATCCGAAAATAAGCTGTTTATTTAATTATTCAAAGAGTTTTAAAAATTTTCTCTCTTTTCCGCTAAAACAAAAATTGAATGGGATATCGGGTAAAAACGGCCGTAATAGCCGTGGGTTATGATTTCAAAGCCATTTTTTTTCAACAAAGAAAACAACGATTTTTTGGTAAAAAATCGGATGTGGGGACCAACTGGATTAAAATGTTTATTAAAAGAAAAAAGCGTAATTAGAACATTTTTAAGCAATCCGTGATAAGGCGTTGTCAGCAACAGTCGCCCGCCCGGTTTAAGAATCCTGGCAATTTCCGAGAAAGCGTTTTCAACATCATAAATATGCTCAAGAACTTCAGAAGAAAAAATAAAATCAGCGGTTTTATCCTGAAGTGGCAATTGACCGCCATCGGTAATTTTATGAAATTCCGCTTCAGGGAGTGTTTCTTTCGCCCCCAAGAGAGCCGTTTCTGAAACATCCAAACCAATAAGTCGCGCTTCGGGATTTATTGATTTTATGGTTTTTAAAATTATTCCGTTGCCGCAACCAAAATCCAAAACAACGATTCCTTTCTCTTTTGGGATATATTGCCTCAACTTTGGCCATTTAAGAGCGAAATCGTCCAAATAATCCTTTCTTTCCGCCCAATAGCGTTCGTAAAAATTATCAGTCATTGATTATAAATTATATATTATTACCTTGAATTACGAAACTAAGCTACGAATAGCCAATGAAAAGATTTTTCTGAAACCCAAACGGAAGCGCGGGATGTTCTTCAAGACAATTTTTTGAAGCAAATCCGGGATGTGTTATATAATTCCTTTGCAAATTTCAATAAATTTATCGCTTACCGCCGAACTGGAAAATTCTGTTTCCACCAAATGCCTGCCTCGCTGGCCCATTTCCTTGGCCAAAGACGGATTAGCCAGAATTTTTAAAATAGCTTCGGCTAATTGTTTCTCGTCTTTATCAATCACGATGCCGGCATCGGCCTGTTTAATGCTCGGCGCGATGCCAACATTTTTGGCGACAACAACCGCCGTGCCGCAAGCCATTGCTTCAACGACCGCTTGGCCGAAGTTTTCGGAATAAGACGGCAGAACAAAAACATCGCTGTCTTCCAAGGCGGCTAATTTTTCTTTGCCAATAATCATTCCCGTAAAAATAATGTTTCTCCCAAGATTATATTTTTTAATCAATTCTTCAATTATTTTTTTATAACCATTGTCATCGCCGCCGGCTAAAACCAATATCGCCCAGGGTTCTTTTTCAAGAACTTTGGCAAAAGCGGGTATCAAAGTATCAAGCCCTTTTATCCAGTGAATTCGTCCCAAGAAAAGAACAATCTTTTTGTCTTGAGATATTTGATATCGGTTCCGAAATTGATTTCTAATTGGCGGATTAGCATATTCGGCCAAATCAATAATATTGGGCGCGACAAAAGCTCTGTTTTTTAAGCCTAAGAATGAATGACATTTTTCCAGTTCATCTTGAGTCGTGTAATGAATAACCGAAGCCGTTTTTAAATCATTCCGGGTAATTAACTTGTAATACAGCCATTTCTTCCAAGCTTTCTTCCTGATAGTAAAAGGATAAAGCGTCCCTCGGACG
>JBBTUZ010000070.1:0-1621 GCA_038063495.1 Patescibacteria group bacterium
ATAAAGGTCGCCCCGAAGGCGACTATTTTTATAAAAATAAACAAACAAAATGGATCTTAAAACATTAGCTTCGGCGGTGCATCAAATTTCCGAAGAAAGAGGGATTGAATCAAAGGAAGTTTTAATCGGCATTGAGGAAGCCATCGCGGCGGCCTATAAAAAGCAATACCGCGAGAGATCGGAAATCGTGAAATCTAAATTTGATTTGAAAACCGGAGGGCTTAAATTCTGGCAGATTAAAACCGTTGTTGACGAAACTACGGTTAAATTTGACGAAACCGAACAAACCGAAGGAGAAACAGCGGCATTATCGGCGGAAGATGAAAGGCCAAGATATAACCCCAGCCGCCATATTATTTTTGAAGAAGCCAAAAAGATTAAACCCGATGTCGCGCTTGATGAAGAATTGGAATTTCCTTTAGAGGAGCATCAAGATTTCGGTCGGATTGCCGCTCAAACCGCCAAGCAGGTAATTCTTCAAAAATTAAAAGAATCAGAACGGGAAGCCGTTCAGTCTGAATTTCAAAACAAGGAGGGCGAAATTATCAGCGGTGTTATCCAGCGTTTTGACCGAGGCAATATTTATATTGATTTAGGCCGGACTTTGGGAGTGATGTTTCCTAACGAATGCATCCCCGGCGAGCATTATCGCATCGGCGAACGCTTGCGGTTTTATGTCGTGGCGGTTCAGGACGAAGCCAGGTCGCCGGGTATTGTTCTTTCAAGAAGTCATCCTCAATTCGTGGTCAAGCTTTTTGAACTGGAAGTCCCGGAAGTCGCCGAAGGAGTGGTTGAAATAAAAGCGATGGCTCGCGAACCCGGTCATCGGACTAAAATTTCGGTTTATTCCAAAGAAGAGAAAGTTGATCCGGTTGGAAGCATGGTTGGCCAGCGGGGAACGCGGGTGATGGCCGTCACTAATGAATTGGGCAACGAAAAAATTGACATCATAGAGTGGGCGGAAGAACCGGATAAATTTGTCGCCAACGCTTTTTCGCCAGCCAAAGTTATTTCAGTTGAAATTTTGCCTCGGCGCGAAGCCCGAGTTTTCGTAGCCGAAGACCAATTGAGCTTGGCTTTGGGCAAAGGAGGCGAAAATGTGCGTTTGGCCGCTAAATTAACCGGTTTCAAAATTGATGTTCGTTCTCAATCCAGGCCTGAAGAAATCCAGCAAGGAGGAGTGGTTGAAATTGAAAATGCTCCCGCGGAAAATGTTACCAAAGAAGCCCCGGGCGAAGAAATTAAAAAAACCGAAAAGCCGGAATAATTGCGCTAAGAATAAAAAACAAGTAAGATATTATTATAAAAATAATTTACTATTGTAATGCGACGATCGTCTATTTACAATAGTAAAAAGTTTTTGGTTAATTATTGAAAACTATAATATTAAATACGCGATATGAACAAAAAAATAACTAATCAATCCGAAGAAGAAGTTTTTGGCCAATATTTAATTCCGACGGTTATTGAAAAATCGCCATTCGGCGAACGCGCTTATGACATTTATTCCCGTTTGTTGAAAGAAAGGATTGTTTTTTTAGCCGGGCCGATTAACGATGCTTTGGCCAATATAGTCATCGCCCAGCTTATATTCCTCGAACACGAGGACGCGAAAAAAGAT
>JBBTUZ010000070.1:1631-2070 GCA_038063495.1 Patescibacteria group bacterium
AGCTTTTGTTTTTAGAGCATGAAGATTCCAAGAAAGAGATTAAGCTTTACATTAACAGCCCGGGCGGAGTGGCCACTGCCGGCTTGGCTATTTACGACACCATCCAATATCTCAAGCCCGATGTTTCCACGATTTGCGTGGGCATGGCTGCTTCGGCCGCCGCTATTCTTCTGGGCGCTGGCAAGAAAGGCAAGAGATTAGCCCTGCCTAATTCCGAAATTTTACTCCACCAAGTAATGGGCGGAGTTGAAGGCCAAGCCACGGAAGTCCAGATTGCCGCCAAGCATATTATCCAAGTGAAAAACCGCATTATCCAGATTTTAGCCAAACATACCGGCCAGCCAATAAACAAAATTGAGCAAGACACTGATCGCGATTTTTATCTTACTCCCCAAGATGCCAAAGAATACGGCTTAATAGACCAGATCATCAAGACCAA
>JBBTUZ010000071.1:0-1217 GCA_038063495.1 Patescibacteria group bacterium
TCGGGATAACCGTTCCTCTACCCCGCGATAGAATTATACTTAAATAATTTTTATTTTTCAATACATAATTATTCTTGAACAATTATGAACCTAGATTCTATCGGGATAACCATTCCTTTTGCCCCGCGGCAATGGAATAGTATATAATAAAATTAATGTCTATCAAAAGAAGGATTTTAACGATTGACGATCCGGAGATACCGGCAATTTTATCTCGGTTTCAAACCAAAACCGATTTCAAAAGCTTGCGAATCAAGCAGTTATTAGCTCTGCCTGATTTGACCCGAACTGACAACTCGCCCTTAAAATTTTTGATTGACGCTATTGTTAAAATGCGCCGATTTGAAGATTTTGACATCATTAATGTTCCCGAAATCGTCAGCGTGAAAAATAATTTTGATTTATTGAACGCGCCGGCAGACCATCCCAGCCGCCGGGAAACCGACACTTATTATTTGGAAAAAGATTGGATTTTGCGCACTCAAACCACGGTAATGTGGCCATATTATTTTTCCGAAGAAAATATAAAAAAACTGGAAACCGAAGGCGAAATCAGCGCTTTGTGTTTCGGCAAAGTTTATCGCAAAGACGAAATTGACCGCTCTCATTATCCCGTGTTCCATCAAATAGATGGTTTATATATTTGCCGGAAAGATAAAAAAATAATCGGCATACCGGAATTAACGGAAGTTTTGGTTGATATTACTAAAAACATTTACGGGGCCGATGTTGAATATAAGATTTCCGAAGATACTTTCCCTTTCACAGATCCCAGCATCCAAGTGGCGATAAAAGGAAACGACCAGTGGCTGGAAGTTTTGGGCGCTGGCGTTGTCCATACGCAAGTTTTGAAAAATTTGGGCATTGACCCGTCAATTTACAACGGCTGGGCTTTCGGTTTCGGTTTGGAAAGATTAGCGATGATAAAAATGGAAATTCCGGATATAAGAATTTTGTGGTCCAATGACCCAAGAATTACCAGCCAGTTTAAAGATTTAAACAGCCGTTTCCGGGAAATCAGCAAATATCCGATGACTTACCGCGACATTTCTTTTGTGGTTGATAAAAAAACCAGCCTGAATAATTATTACGAGATTATCAGGGATTGCGCCGGCGATTTAGTTGAGGAAGTTTCTTTGCTGGACAAATACGAAAATAAAGAAAAATTCGGCGAAAATAATATCAGCTATACTTTTCACATTGTTTATCGCTCCAAC
>JBBTUZ010000072.1:0-3848 GCA_038063495.1 Patescibacteria group bacterium
TACACCAATCAATTTGCCAGTGAAGATCCTCGCCATAGGTATAATGCTCGCTCTTTTTGCGTACACCAGTCATAAGGTAATGCAAATATTCAATGATATATGCTTCTGATGTCGGCGGCGGAAGATTTGAGCCCTCGGGCATTAAAGGGTGAAGTGGTCTTAATCCTGGATTTTGAATATTGATAGTTATCGGCATTCCCACCCGATGAATGCCTTCATAACTCCCCTTGGTTATCAGATACCGTCTGCCATCTAACATGATTTTATGAAGAGCCTGAAACCATGCGTCGGAAATAGACGTCGCTTCTATAAAAGCAACTTTACTCATAGCGATATTCTCCTTTCTGGTTGAAATTTTCTTACTTCAATTCTATGGCGCTTTAACAAATCAATGGCCTTGGAATCTTCATCCAAATAATCCTTTTCGTAGACATATTCCTTGATGCCTTCGCCACCTAATCCAACCAAAATTTTGGCGCAATCATAACAAGGACTGTAAGTGCAATATACGGTCGAACCCCTTAAGTCGCTTCTCTCCCCGCTAGCGTTGGCAATGGCATTCATTTCCGCGTGAGCGCCTCGGCAAAGCCCGGAACCCGCTGGCAATCTTTTGCCCGTCTTATCTTCTTTCGCGCAGCCCACTTCGGTACAATGCGGTTCTCCTGAAGGCGGGCCATTGTAGCCGGCGCTTAAGATACGATTGTTTCTGGTAAAAACCACGCCAACCTTAAAATACCCACAGACAGATCTTTCGCCGTATAAACGAGTAATGCTCATAAAAAGATCATCCCAAATCATCCTTTTGCTCATTTTCCCTCCTTTTTTTGGTTTATTTTTCCTCAATCTTATTTTTTATTTTCAAGGTTCAGGTTTTAAAAATACCAATAAATTAAAAAACTGTCAAGATAGACAGTTTTTTTAATCCTTCTTAACAATCCCCCTTTGTTATTTTATCTCTATTCCCATGCTTCGCGCCGTTCCCGCGACAATTCTTTCGGCCGCCTCCGGATTATCGGTGTTCAAATCAACCATTTTCCGTTCGGCAATTTTACGGACATCTTCTTTGCTCACTTTAGCCACTTTGGTTTTCAAAGGATTGCCGGATCCTTTTTCAACGCCAGCCGCTTTTTTAAGCAGAGCTGAAACCGGCGGTGTCTTCAAGCGAAATTCAAAAGTCCGATCTTGATAAATGGTAATCTCGGCCGGAATAATATCGTCGCCCATGTCTTTTGTGGCTTCATTGAATTGCGCGCAAAATTGCTGGATATTCACCCCGTGTTGACCAAGAACCGGACCTACCGGAGGCGCGGGGTTAGCCTTGCCAGCGGGGATTTGTAATTTGATAATTGTTTTTATAAGTTTTGCCATAAGTTTAGCTATTAGTTTTTAGCCACTAGCCACTAGAGATTTTTATAATTACTAATTACTAGTGGCTTAAATTATATTTATATTTTATTTACTTGCAATAGATCTAATTCAATCATAGTTTCCCGACCGAAAACAGGAATTTTTATTTTAACCTTGCCCTGTTCTTCGTTGATTTCCGCTATTTTTCCATCATGGTCCTTGAAAGGTCCGTCAATAATTTTTACCATTTCTCCTACCCGAAAGTCAATCTTGAACTTCTTTTCCTTTTCGCCCATCTTTGCCATCAAGCTTTCAATTTCTTCTTTGGAAAGAGGAGTGGGCTTGGTGCTGTCAGCTCCCACAAAACCGGTCACCCGAGGCGTGTTTCTAACCACATACCAAGAATCATCATCTAAAATCATATCCACTAAAACATAACCCGGGTAAATTTTTTCTTCAACCTCCTGCCGTTTTCCGCTTTTTATTATAATTTTATTTTCCTTGGGAACAATAACATCAAAAATTTTATCCTGCATTTCCAAAGATTCTATCCTTTGCTTTAAATAACGAACAACCGCGTCTTCATAGCCGGAATAAG
The DNA here is from genome assembly GCA_038063495.1 of Patescibacteria group bacterium. GTDB lineage: Bacteria > Patescibacteriota > Minisyncoccia > UBA6257 > MFKM01 > MFKM01. The sequence goes on from JBBTUZ010000072.1 coordinate 1,946, forward strand.
TATGGACAGCATACCAATGATGTTCTTTCTCTGGTAATTGTTTTGACATTTTATTTTATAAAAAATTTATTTAATAAATAAAGAAAAATAAAATCAAGCAAACCCAAAAACAAGGCTACGATCGCCGAAAACCCAAGCACAAAAATAGTGTAACGAATGGTTTCCCGGCGAGTTGGCCAGTTAATTCTTTTAAATTCCTGCCTGGCTTCTTGTAAAAAATTTTTAACTTTGCTAAACATATGTTTATTAAAATTCTATATATCCAAATTTTTAACAGTGGTGGCGTGAGCTTGAATAAAATTTTTCCGGGGCTCGACCTCTTCCCCCATAAGAATATCAAAAAAACGGTCAGCTTCAACTACATCTTCTATTTTCACCTGCTTTAACTGGCGGGAGGCCGAATTCATTGTCGTCTCCCAAAGCTGTTCCGGATTCATTTCGCCCAAACCTTTATAGCGCTGAACCCCTGCCCCGACTTTTCCGTCCTCGGCCCAAGATTTCAGAATACGATCTTTTTCTGCTTCTTTATAAACATAATGCACTTCCTTGCCTTTTTGAAGCCGAAAAAGCGGTGGCTGGGCGATAAAAAGATGGCCATTCTCAATAATAGACACGAAATAACGATAGAAAAGAGTCAATAATAAAGTCCGGATGTGCGCGCCGTCAGTATCGGCATCGGTCATAATAATAACTTTATGATAGCGAAGTTTTGAAAAATCAAAAGCGTCGCCGATAGCCGTTCCAATAGCGATAATTAAATTTCTTATTTCCTGATTCATCAACATCTTGTCCATTCTTGATTTTTCCACATTAAGAATCTTGCCGCGTAAAGGCAAAATCGCTTGAGTCCGGCGGTCGCGGCCTTGCTTGGCGCTATTATGAACAAATACGCCGCTGGCCAAAGCAAAATTATGGGTTTCCGGAACTTCAATGTCATAAACGTCAACTTTTTCTTTAAGCGGGATAACGGCTTTTATCCGGTGATTGTAATTTAAAATCGCTTCTTTTAACCTCGTCTCATCGCCATTAAAAAATCTCCGGCAAATCGTATCGTATCTGATAATGCTTTTGTCGTTTTTAAGTTTTCTGATTTGATTATAAATTTTTTTATCAATAGAATTATTATTCTTATAAATTCCGTATAAAATTTCCAACGCTTTTCTTAAATAAGTTTGATTATACGCTTTCTTTCTTTTTTCCCTAAATTCCGGAGACCATTGTTTCCGGGTTATTTCTGACCGCCATTTCCGCAATTCTAAATCCGCCCACTGATTTTTAGCTGCGGCTGAAAGCCATTTTTTCTTCTCGGGATTTTTCTCAAAATGCTCTTTAACTTGTTTTGCTTGTTTTTTTCTATTCTCGGCGCTATTCCAATATATTTTTTGAACTTCGTTAAGAAGCTTGTTGTTTTTTTCTCTGTATTCCGGGTTGCTATTGTAAAATTCCAAAAATTTCTGGGTCATATAATTTTTGTATTCTTGATTTCCCCATTGCTTTTTAGCCCGTTTACTCAACATTTCTCTCATTTCTGGAGTAGTCATAATCTCGCTAATTTTCTTTTTATAGCTTTCGGTTTTATGAGCCTGCCTTGATTTTTCTTTTATATCTTCCCTGTGTAATCCAAATTTAATCATTTTTCTATGATATTCAAAATGTTCTTCTCTGGTCATCCTTATTATATTGTCCGGATTGTTATTTAATTTATTAAAATCAACGTGATGTTTATTACAACCACCGATTTTTGAGTAGATGCCGTTCTCAAGATTATATTCATCAGATAACAAATGGGTGAAAATCCATTTTGAATTTTGCGGGCTCAAAACCATTTCATATCCTTCAATAGTTATTCTGCCTTCTATTTTAGAATATTTTTTATAAAGAGGCGTTAAGGAATCTTCCAACC
>JBBTUZ010000073.1:0-1817 GCA_038063495.1 Patescibacteria group bacterium
AATAATCAGTTTTAAAGACGACGCTGATTTTTGAGCATCAAAAGAACATTGTTTAAAATTGGATAATTGAACTACTTCCCCGAATTGATCCGACTGCGCTTCAGATAAGTCCACAATTTGAGCTAACTGAAAATTGTTTTTTTTAAAAACCTCGGAAAAAGTTTCTTTGATTGTTTGAGCGGCTTCAATGACTTTTTCAGCCCCAGCTTCAACTATTGAAACAGCGGTCTGCGCAACCATCGCTGTAGTTTTATACACAAATTGTCCAACCGCAACAACGCCCTTATTCACGGCGACCACGCCCGTCGCCGCGGTATCAGCAACGAAGAAAGCCAGTTTTTGCGCGTAATACGCGGTGCCTCTCGCCGGAGGAATAAAACAACCAGCGTCGGCCGTATTCGAAATTTCTGTGGCCGAAAGTTTTTTAAGCGCATTTTCTATATTGGAAATTATGCGAGCTGGTTCATTGGCAAGATATACTCCACCGAAAGAATGGCCACCCCAAGAATCTATCGCCTCCCGCGATGTAAGAGGAATGGAAATATTCGCGGGAAGCGATTGCTTGGCTCCAATTTTGGGAGCTATATTGCGCACAACATTGATGACCTTATCGTTTTCGGAAGTGAGATATGTCCCGCCGCCCGAAACAAAGCTCGCGGGTGTCGCAACATTATATACGCCGACCGCCTGTTCCGATTCGCCGTGCGCGAGAAGATAATCATAAATTTCATTCGCATAGAAAGTCCCCTGTGAGTGCCCCACGAGAAGAACTTTCCGCGTTGTCACTTCTGGATGTATCTGAAGAAGAATAGTGTCGCGGTCATAATTATTAATAGAAGAACCGAGCAGTTGAGATGCCGATTCGATGAGATCGCCTGCGCCGGCGAGATGCGAGGGATTGTAGCCGGTAATAAACTGAACGTCCTTTCTGCTTGTAAGTCCAATAAACTTATCCCTTAAATTATCTCTATCTTGATCTGCCAGAATTTTGGTAGAGGTAAAAATTCCATTAACATATACGACGGTAAACCCATCTGTACTACAAGCCGCAAAAACATTGTGTGGCAGCAAGAGTACAAATAACACAGAGAAGCCAACTAAATATCTCATGGACATAATTCTCATTTAGTTAGGTAGAGACGTCGGGTTAATATCACACTCTGGACCAACTATATCTCCGTATGATGTCATATACTTCTCACGAATTTCTTGCCGCTTTGATCTTCGCTCGTCTGTATTAAAAACTAAATTTTCAACTTCTAGTTTTCTTGCATCTGTTATCGCAAACGCTTTATTAATTGTTTCGTTATTATCTGCAAGACTTACCTTAAGACCTGTATTTGTAACGCATAAACTCGCTCTACTTTTTTCCTGCAATACTGCTACTAAAGTTTTTGAGTTAAAAACGTTACTCATCATCTCCATTTCCAACGCCATCGCATACTGCAATTCTGCCGCGCGGATTCTGGCAGAATCTGGATACAATTTGAAAATAGCCAGTTCCACATCATCGCGAATGCCATTTTGATTCGCGTCAATTCCTTCAATGGTTGAGTCATTGAGTTCCCGATTAGGTTCTGGCGGGAGTTTTGTTCCCATCACATCATCAAGCGTAATTTTTTGCGCGTGAATGCGAAGCACGGCTTCTTCCGTTTTCTGTTTTTCAATAACGACCGGCATGCGATAAATAACAAGGCCAATAAAAAAGATAAGAATTATACCCAAAGGAATACGAATAAAACGCCAGACACGAAAAAAAATCGCAGTATCCATAATATTTTTATTATATCAAAATTCCCAAAATAAACCACGAGAAC
>JBBTUZ010000073.1:1917-4224 GCA_038063495.1 Patescibacteria group bacterium
AAATAAGCCTTTTAGGTTCTGGAGGGCTTGGAAAATTCAAAGTTTAAAAAAACTTAAAAAATATCAATGGCCTAAACCAAGAGTTCCTGTTTTTTCTTTGTTGACGGCGAAAATATGGATATAGGGCATCAGGTTTAACTCTTTTAAAGAGTAGAAGAAATCCTCGGGCAATTGGCTGTCGCCTATCCAAACACTTTTTTGGAGCATTGAAAAATTAAAGTTAACAAGAGTGCCTCTTATCCAGTTTCTTTTTTTCTTTTGAATTTCCGGAATATCAAAAATTATAATCTTTTGGTGGTCTTTCTTTTCTTCGCCGGAAGATTTTAAAGGAGATAAAAGTTTTTTATTTTTTAGAAATTTTAAATGCCGCAGGCCTTCTGGCGTTAATTTCCAAATCGTCTTTTTGCCGTTATCTTTTTTCTTTTCAATAAATTCTTGTTTTTTAAGCTGATAAAGAAGATTATGAAACCCCTGACGCTCTTTTTTCTCTAGATTAACGGCCGCTCCTTCTTTCAAGTGTTGCGGTCTGCCATAACGCAAATACCGCCGGAGGTTTCTATAAGAACTATGATAGTCGGTAAAAACAGCGCTGGTAGTTAGCCATTTCAAATCTTGAAGAATTTCTAAAATTATCTCTGTTGACATGCGTTGATTGTTTATCTAATTATTATTTTACTATTATAATTCAACGATCGTTAAATTACAATAGTAAATTGCGATTAGGCTTCTGAATAGATAAATTTTGATAATTGAGACGATTATTATAGAATAAAAGGGATTTTATATGAGCTCTAATTTAAAATTAAAACAACTGATTGTTTTGCTTGGGGATGTTCTTTTGTTTTACGGAACTTTGGTTTTTACCATGGTAATTCGCTACGGCCATCCGACTTGGGTATATTCTTTCTGGGTTCATTCCAGGCCATTCTCCTGGATTTTGATTATCTGGCTTTTAATTTTCTATCTGACTGATTTATACCAGATAAAAATTCTCAAAAACAATCCTGTCTTAATTGCCAATCTTTTTCTAGGAGTTGTTATCGCCACGACTATTTCCGTCATTGTTTTTTATCTCCTGGCTCCAATTTATCAATTAACCCCTAAAACCAACCTTTTAATTTTTAGTTTCGTCTTCGGGGCGTTAAGCTATCTCTGGCGGTTGGCGATAACCAATGCCTTGCTTTCCAACGGCTGGCGTTGCCGCCTATTGATTATCGGGGACTCGCCGAGAATCGCGGAAGTTGTTGCTTATCTTAATTCCAACCCCGTGCTCGGCTACGATGTCGTTTTCTGGTTGAAAGAAATTAAAAAAATTGACAGGCAAAATATCCAGCAACTGGTTACTGAAAATAAAATCAATACTATTGTCCTTCCGCCGCAACTCAAAAAAGAATTTGCGATTATAAAATCAATTTACCAGCTGTTGCCTTTAGAGCTGACAATAACCGATTTTATTACTTTCAATGAAACGATTTTTGGGAAAATTCCCCTGGAAGAACTGGAAGAAGTCTGGTTTATTGAAAAAATCATCACCAAACGACCTTTGTTTGATCTCATAAAAAGAATACTGGACATAATCTTGTCGCTTGTTTTCGTCATTATTTTCTTTCTCCCGTCTGTTTTCATCGCCCTTCTGATAAAAGTCACCTCCAAGGGGCCAATCATTTTCAAACAACAACGAATGGGCAAAAACGATAAAGTATTCTGGCTGTATAAATTCAGAAGCATGCGAATTGAAATGAAAGGCCCTCTTTGGACGATTGAAAAAGACAATAGACTGACGCCGATAGGAAAAATCCTCCGCTTTACTCACTTGGACGAACTCCCCCAGTTTTGGAATATCTTTAAAGGAGACATCGCTTTTGTCGGACCGAGAGCCGAGCGGATAGAATTAGTGGAGCAATACAAAAAATTCCCTTATTACGAAATTCGGCATATCATTAAACCGGGAATGACCGGTTGGGCCCAGATTTATTACCGCCCCAGCGCTTCTTTGGAAGAGGCCTTTGAAAAACTTAAATATGATATTTACTATATTAAAAATCGTTCATTGTTTCTGGATTTATTGATTATTTTTAAAACCGCGAGATATGTTTTCACTAAAGTAAAATGATTTCAAAGTTAAAGAATTTTTTATTTCAAAATTTAACGCCTCGCCAAACAGTTGCTAAAAATATCTTCTGGCTTAGCTTAAGTCAAATAGGCAGTCGATTTTTTCGAGCGATTATCATAATTTACGCGGCCCGAGTTTTGGGCGCCGCTGAATACGGCATCTTCGCATATGTTCTTGCTTTCGCCGGTTTTTTC
>JBBTUZ010000074.1:0-2128 GCA_038063495.1 Patescibacteria group bacterium
ACTGGGCGGAGGAGTACAAATATCCTACCGTGGTTTTAGACCAGATGAAAGGATTACTGGCCAAGTACGAGAACCTGTAACCCCTGATTCCCCAGCTGTTTGCCCTTGTGGCGAGCTTTGTCCCGATGTTTAGCCCTTTGTTGCCTATTGCCAGCAAATCTCAGGTTTTTCACCGATTTTGGACTCTAAATAGATTTTAGCTTCTGATAGTCCGCCAATCTCATCAATCAGTTTTAACGTCTTGGCCTGTTCGCCCAAAACAGATGATCCATCAGCAATTTTACTGACATCTGCTACCGGAATATCTCGGTTGGCCGCAACGTCAGCGATAAAATTTTGATGGATTATATTAATATCTCTCATAAATAATTGTCTTTCTTCTTCCGTGAGCGGTTTATCCGGATTGCCGGCGTCTTTGTACTTTCCAGCGATTAACTGCACGTAATCAGTCCCATTCTTTTTATTTTTTCCTACGTTTTCGAGATAAGAAAGGGTCACGCCAATACTTCCCACGTCAGAATTTTTTGATGCAAAGATACGTCCAGCACTGCTGATTGCCCAGTAGGCGGCCGATAGTCCACTTTGCCTGATAACTGCGACGGTTGGCTTTCCGGCCTGCTTCAGTGCTTCCGCTATTTCTTCTCCGGCAACAGGAAGCCCTCCCTGTGAATCCACCTCAATTATGATGGCTTTGATCTGCTCATCCTCACTTGCTTGCCGGATCAGATAATCAATTTCTTCGCTGGCCACTACATCAGTATCCGCAAATGAATCGTTCTCATTCTTTGGAGGCATGTAAGTCAAAAGAGTTCCGTGAAGGTTTATACCAAGCACAGAACAATTAGATTCGTCTTGCTTCGAAAGTTCTTCCGTTGCCATGTCTTTAGGTGACTTTATAAGGCCGTCGTAAATCGCATAGCTTGCTATTGCTAAAGACATAAAAACAACAGCAATTGCAAGTTTATAAAAAACTGCTTTTGTGTATTTTTTGAAAAAAACAGATAAGTAATTGCTAATCCTCGTTTTCTGTCGGTCAAAGAACTCTAATAATTTTTTGTCTTGGTTGTTCATATTTTTATTTTATCATTAACGGTGTATAAATTTCTATAATTTTATCCCTCAAGCCATTCCCGGTGCATTGCAAAGAGTGCCTTGTCGACCTCCCGAGCCGTGATGCTATTTTCCTTTGCGATCTTCCGTACTATGTCGAGATATTTTAGCCAGTTATTCAAAGTAATCGTTTTTTTAATCGAGTATCCAAGTTCCTGAAGCATTTCAATGCATCTCACATCAATGACTGCGTAATTATCTGGATACACAATAGTCAGAATTGCGGAAGCAGTCGGTATTCCTACACCCTTTAAGCTACAAAGATTTTCCATCCTTTCTGATTCATCAGAAAAAGAAAAAGCATCCTTCGATATCGACTCGACGCTACTCTTATTTTGCAAATATTTTGGTTTTTGCCGAGCAGACTTCCACATGGCTATCTTATAGAAATCATCAAAAGTCATGTGGCCTCTTTTTTTAATTTGCGGTCCGACAATATTAAAAAGACGGTCTTCGAGACTGTACAATTGGATATATTTTTTGAAGTCGATTTTTTTCATACCTTTGTTAATTAATCCCAGCGGAGGTCATGCATATCAGAATCAATATCTTCGCTTTTCGCTTGATACTCATATGATTCTGTAATTGATCGGATCATGGCGGCAGTCCGTGGCCATTTTGTTTTTACAGCATCACTTATTTTATATTTTTCTACAAGCTCTCGTTCTTGTCGTCCACCATCATTGAGGCCGCGAGAGACAACGCCACGACTGTTATGAACTTCATTCTGAATGTGCCGATCAATGACATCGTTATTTAAGCGTTCTATGAGATTACGAACAGCGATGTGCGGCCATGTGCCGTCAGCATCGCTTGGTGCGTGAGCAAGTATGAAGCCGATTTGTATATCACAACCAGTTACATGCTTTGTTTCTATGCACTGCTTACGAGCCGCATCGATCCAATCCGTCAATTTTTTTTCATTAAGTGTACCGTCTTCTTTTGCTCGCCCTTCTCCAAGACTTTCGAACTTTTGACTGGGCGGAGGAGTACAAATATCCTACCGTGGTTTTGGATC
>JBBTUZ010000075.1:0-3800 GCA_038063495.1 Patescibacteria group bacterium
AAAATGTCGCACGGAATACTGCGACATTTTTTAAAAAAATAATTGCGCGGTTTCAGTGAGATATTGTATGTAATATCTCACTGAAACCAGTGAGATACTTTATATTGGTGTAATGATAAATGATTTAATTTTATTTGTCAAATTATTTATTGCGAAAATTTTTATTTATGATTATAATTAAAATCTTATGAATTATAAAATTGAGAAATTGCCGAAGTCAAAAATTAGCATAACTATCGCTATCGGAACGGAAGATATGAAAAAATACGCCGATAAGGCGGTTATGCATTTTGCTAATCAAGTTAGTATAAAAGGATTTCGTCCTGGAAAAGCTCCGAAAGATATTATTATTCAGCATATTGGCCAAGAGAAAATTGATAATGAAATTCTTGATATGGCCGTTAATGATAGTTATAAAAAAGCCATAATGGAAAATAAAATCGATATAGTCGGTTATCCGGAAATAAAAATAATAAAATTTGTACCGAATCAGGAATTGGAATACACGGCTGAAACCGCAATATTGCCGGAGATTAAATTGGCCGATTATAAAGAGATTGCAAAAATAGTGGGGAAAAAAGAAAAACAAGAAATTAAAGTTGAAGAAAAAGAAATTGAAAGCACATTAAATTGGATGGCGGATTCTCATGCTAAATATTCTAAAGCGGACAAGCCCCTTGAAATCAACGACGAATTCGCGAAAATATTCGGCAAATTTGAAAATCTTGACCAATTAAAAGACAATATTAGAAAAAATATTCTTTTAGAAAAACAGCATATTGAAAAAGAAAAATTAAGGGTTGATTTGATTTTAAAAATAGCGGAAAAATCAAAAATGGATATTCCGGAAGCATTGATAAATTTTGAACAAGATAAAATGATTGATGAGTTAAAACACAATATTGAGCATCAGGGGATTGAATTTTCAAAATATTTGGCAGATTTAAAGAAAACAGAAGATGATTTGAAAAAAGATTTTCACGATAAAGCGATTGAAAAAATAAAAATCGCGCTGATTATAAAAGAAATCAGCAAAGCGGAAAATGTCAAAATCAGCGATGATGAATTGTCTAAAAAGATAATGGAAATTTCAATCCAGCTCGGCGGTAAAAAAGAAAATATAGATCAGCAAAAATTGCGCGATTATGCTTATGATATTATAAATACTGAAAAAATATTTTTATTGATAGAGAAATTTTCTAAATTATAAAAAAACACCTTATTAAAAAATTTGTTAGTTAATTATATCGTCGGCGTTTATCCTTGTTTAAGCTGATTTTAAAACTCTCCAAATCTCAACCATCGCCAAAGTATCAAGGTGGCAATAATCTTTAAGCGCTTGCATCTTTATATTTTTATCTTGTTCAGAATATTCTCTGGATATAATACGATTCCATGTGTCCGCCGCCGCACCCCCTTCTTGAATATGCATATCTTTATAAGACAAAGAGGGGACAAGAGCAGGTAAAACATATTTTATTGAAGCGCTGCCTTTAAACTTCGGATGGTCATACATTGTTGTTTTGCCAAAAAATGGAATCATCAAATCAACTACACGATTATTAACTTCTTGCATAAAATTTTTATAATCAGAGAGATGTTCTCCAATTTGTTCATTAATACCTTTTTCAAATCTTTGACTCCACACGACAACACTCCCTGTTGTTGGAAGATGTTTTTCTAATGCTTCGGAAAAGTGTTCGTCAGGACAATCTTGTCCGGTATAGATAAAATCATAATGAACAGATTCACTGGTTGGCGAGTCAATAATATGAAGTGAAAATTGAAATGGGATTTGTTGGTATGGTCTATATCCATTGTATTTTGGTATTGCAGAGGGATAGGTTTCATAATCAAGAAAAGCAAGAGGATATTTCATTGTTTCCAAAAATTCTGAGATTCCATTCTTATCAATATATTCTTTACCAGATTGTGCAGTATTCACTTGTCTTCGTTGATTATCTGATAATTCAAAATCTTCAGGAACATCATGAATACTAAAAATATTACTATCAACTAACTCAATTAGTTTTTTCTTGTGAATTCGAGCGATTGAGTGAATAGGATAATCTGGAAGGTTAGAGTTTGAATACCACGAAGTCGTACAGTGCGAATTCTTACCTTTCAAAATACAATCGCAATGCCCCTGCGGTTCTTTTTCGCTAGATAATAGCTCATAAGCACCATCCATTTTTTGTTTTATCTCCTCAATCTTTTCATTTACTTGATCGGTAAAATTTTCAATAAAAAATAGTTCTTTTAAGTCAATATTTCCCATTCGGACATATTTTTTATTAAGTCGAATTAAATTAAGCGTACCAATCTGAATACCTAAGTCATTTAGAATATTTTTTTGAAAAGTCATATCTATCAAATAATCTTCCGTTTTTTTCCCGCCCTCTTCTTCTGAAACGGTTGATGATTTAACTTCATACAGATCATAAACATTGGTACCTGAATTCCACACAAAAATATCAGAGGCGGTAATAAATTTATCTGTAGTAAATACAGGCTGATAAATTACAGGTGATTTTTCAGTCATAAGTTTTTTTGTGATTTCCATATCCTCGCGAGATTCAACGAGTATTCCATTTGGAAAAAGATCACGAGCAAGTTCATCAATTTGATTACCGGCATCAACAATATTCAATTCAAAAGAAGAAAGAGATTTTTTCTTATATATCTCCGGTTTATGAATCTTAAGCCACGCGTTTTTAGCGCAATCAAGACATATTAGAAAATTTGTTTTTGATAATTTCATAATTCAACATTTTATTCTTGACATTTATAGACTTGATAGACTATACTCTAGTCATAAGTAAATCTAATACTTGTACCAAAAGAGCGTGTCCTAGGTCTAGGGCCCGCTCTTTTGGTTTTTTACCAGATTTTGTAGAGATACTTTTTATCAATCACTTTTCTTAAATCTTTATTTTTACTGTGCTTTTAATTTCTCTCATACATTTATACTTCACTCAATACAGACGAGATTTTTATTTCCCAGATTTAGTTCGATTCTCTTGCTTGCATTACCGATTTCCTTTTGCCCGGTTATGTGTTTTGCATAACATCTGACAATTTTTTGCCGAAGTCACGCCACCTTTACTCCAAGCCGCTATATGGTCGGCATCCATTTCGCTCAAATTCCAAATCTTTTCCTTGTTGGCATCGTGGCCAATAGCGCAATGCGGGCAGTTTGATTTCTCCTTCTTTTCAGCTATGGCGGTTTGTGTTACATAAACTGATTTCTTAATCGCTTCATCAAAAATTCGGACTTCAAGTAATTTTGTATCAACGGAACCGCCGAGAATATACTCGAAAATACCTTTGCGGTTTTTTATATACGGATCGCCATAGAGCCTTCGAACCTCCCTTGATATTTTAGGCTGGTCATACGCCTTTTTGTGATATTCCTCGTAAAGTCGTCCCCACTCAAGTCCGCACATTTCGCTTTCTACATCGGTAAATACACTTGATACCCAGTCAATCACGCTGTTGAAATACTTTTTTAACTCATTGATATTTTTGTCGTTGCGATGAATACTCATGTAATCATCAATATTCCCTTTACTCGTCCAGTCTAAAGCTCTCTCAAAAAATGCCTGTCGGTTTGCACTACCTTTTATGTACGTGCTCCATTTTTGAATATTGGCATTTTGGCTGTTGCTAAACTCCTCTTTACCTAGTGTAACGAATGGTCCAGAATAGATCGCATTTAATAATTCTTGGGGGACGAGCGGAACCCCAGCTATATTAATCGTCTTAAACCACTCTTTTATCTGGCTTTCTGTCCCTTCGCA
>JBBTUZ010000076.1:0-3654 GCA_038063495.1 Patescibacteria group bacterium
ATGGCTTCGGCTTTGGTTTATCTCGGCAATCGTTTTTTTTATCGTCTTGGCGAATTTCTGCGTCATTGGTATAAGGACGGATTTTTTTTCTTTTTCCGCCGGTTGATTGATTTTTTGGAATGGTTAGACCGCTATTTTGCCATGGAAGTCGCCCTTCGTTATCTTTTCCAGCCCCTTTATCAAAACTACACATTTATCGGCTATGTTTTAGGATTTATTTTTCGGAGCGTCAGATTAGCCGCTGGCGGGTTTGTTTATCTTTTTGTAATTCTAATATGGCTGGGGTTATATTTGGGATGGGCGGCAATTCCGATTTATATTTTATATAAAATATTAAGTTAATTTTCAATTTTTCATAAAATGTTAGAAGTTTATTTTAAAGAACCTCGACTTCGTTTGAATGTTTTCAGCCGTCGGTTGGCGCGGATATTGATTTGGGTGGCTTATATTATTTTGACCGCCCTGGCTTTCGCCTTTTTATTTTTGTTGTCCGGATCGCCGCGTTTCTGGTGGACGGGTGTTCTTTTGACGCTTTTTTTGGCTAACCTTCTTTTCCGTTTTAATTTGGGCGACCGCTCTTTGGCTGAATTAGGAAAAATTAGCCGGACTATAAAAGTCAAAGCCAATTTAGCTTTTTATTTGAGGCCGGCGGCTTTCAATTTGATTGAAAACGCTTTTAGCCGGGTTTCTGTTATCGGCGGCGATTTCCACCTTTGGCTTTTGGAAAATTTGCTTGGTTGCCGCGATGTCAGAGAATCTTTTGAAAGGCTGGATTTATCTTTGCCGGAATTTTCCCAAAAGTTAGAAGCGTATCTTCAAGGGTCGTTAAGCGAGCGATCAAGCCCCAAAATATTATTGGAGAAAATAGAGAAATTAATTTTAAGCGCTTATCAGGAAGCGGTTTTGGCCAACGAAAGTTTTATTGAACCGCGGAATATTTTAGTGGCTTTATTTCAAGTTGACGGCAGTAGTTTAACCAAACTTTTTAATTTATTTAATCTATCCGCCGATGACTTAAGGGAAGTTTTGATTTTCGGGCGCTATCGTCGTTTTAGTGGGTTTTTGAAAAGATTGCCGGCAACACTTGGCGGTTTTATCCGTCGGCCTTTTTACACCAGGCGGCGCGAAGTGAATCGGGCCTGGACTAGCCGCCCGACGCCTATTTTGGATAAATTCGCCCTTGATTTGACCGATCTAGCTCGTTCCGAAAAAATCGGTTTTTTAATCGGCCATAAAGAAGAATACGAACGCTTGTTAAATATTATTTCCCGTCCGGCCAAATCCGCCGTTTTATTGGTTGGCGAATCCGGTGTGGGCAAGGAAACGATTGTTAAGCGCTTGGCTTACCAAATTACCAAAGACCGCGTCTCTTCTTCCCTTTTTGATAAACGATTAATGTCTTTGGATCTTGGCAGTTTGGTCGCTAAGGCTACGCCCGAAGAATTTCCCGCGCGTTTGAAGCAAATTATTGACGAAATCGTTCAAGCCGGCAATATTATTTTATTTATTCCCGACATTGATAATTTGGTTAAAACTTCCGGCGAATATTTTTTAAACGCCAGCGATATTTTGTTGCCAGCGATTAAATCGGGCGCTTTCTCCGTTATCGGCGCCACCTATCCCAGAGAATATCGGCAGTTTATTGAACCCCAAAGTGATTTTGCCAGTGTTTTTGAGGTGGTTCGGGTGGAGGAAATCAGCGAAGCTGAAGCGGTTAAGGTTTTGATTTACGAGAGCTTAATTCTAGAAAATCAATTCCGGATGAAAATAAAATTTGGAGCCGTAAAGCAAGCAGCGATTTTGGCTCATCGTTATTTGCGTTCCAAGCCATTGCCTGCCAGCGCCGTTGAAATTTTAAAAGAAGCCCTGGCTAATACTCAAAATCAGCATAGAAAAATTTTGGAAATAACCGATATTAGGGCGGTGGTGGAGCGGCGGACAAAAATTCCTATTCAGCAAGCCGGCCCGGAAGAAACGGAAAAACTTTTGAATTTAGAAGAGCTTATTCATCGGCGGTTAGTTGGCCAGGAAGAAGCCGTCAAAGCGGTTAGTCGGGCTTTGCGGGAATATCGGAGCGGTTTAAGCCGTCGGGGCGGACCCATCGCTACTTTTCTTTTTGTCGGGCCGACTGGCGTGGGCAAAACCGAATTATCAAAAATTTTAACCCAGCTTCAATTCGGTTCCCAAGAATCAATGATTCGTTTTGATATGTCGGAGTATCAGGAGAAACAAAGCATTTCGCGGTTCATTGGCACTCCGGATGGAAAAATCCCGGGCAGTTTAACCGAGGCCGTCAGCCAGAATCCTTACAGTTTAATTTTGCTTGATGAATTTGAAAAAGCCCATCCGGATATTCTTAATCTTTTTTTACAGGTGTTTGACGAAGGCCGATTGACTGACAATCTGGGCCGTTTGGTTGATTTTCAGAATACTATTATTATCGCCACCAGCAACGCTCACTCCGAATTTATTAAAACAGAAATTGAGCAAGGGAAGGTGATGGAGTCAATTGCCGAAGAACTTAAGAAAAAATTGACCGATTATTTTAAGCCGGAATTGATCAATCGTTTTTCGGCGGTCATTGTTTTTCGTTCTCTCAATCTTGAAGAAATTATCGCGATTGCTAAATTACAACTTAATGATTTGGCTAAAATTCTTCAGGAAACGCACGGCATGGACCTTCAGTTTGAAGAGCCGGTTATTAAAAAAATCGCGGAACTTGGCTACAGCCCGATTTTTGGCGCTCGGCCATTGCGCCAAGTCGTTTCGGAAAATATCCGCAGTATTTTAGCCGAGAAAATTCTTCGCAAAGAGATTGGTCGCGGCAACGCCATTCAAGTAGCATTAGAAAATGAAAAATTTGAATTTAAGATTTTACAATAAATTTCTAAATTCAATTGCCGGACTATTTTAATTAGGTTAAAATATAAAACAATGTTTAGAATCAACAAAGTAATCAGAATTTTAATTCTTTCCGATATGTCTTTGCTGACGGGCTTGGGTTTTATGGCGCCGATTTTTGCCATTTTTTTGACTAATAATATAAAAGGCGGCAATGTTGAAGTCGCCGGTTTCGCCGCCGCCACTTATTGGATTGTCCAGTCGTTAATCGTCGTGCCTTTTGGAAAATACCTGGACAAAAATCACGGAGAGTATGATGATTTATGGTTTGTGATAATTGGTAATTTTTTTTCCGCTTTAGCGGTTTTCGGCTATCTCGTTTCTTTTTTGCCTTGGCACATTTATTTTCTTCAGGTAATTTATGCTTTGGGCATGGGGATGAACATTCCCGGCTATACCGCTATTTTCACTCGCCATGTTGATAAAGGGAAAGAGGCCTTAAGTTGGAGCACGAGAGCGGCCTTTGTCGGCGCGGGTTCGGGAATGGCCGGCGCTTTGGGCGGAATTATCGCGCATCGTTTTGGATTTAACACTCTTTTTATCGGAGTAGGAATTTTTATTATTTTTAGCGCTTTGTTGCCGCTTTTTATTTTTAAAAATATTTCGCCTAAAAATCGCGCCACTTTTTATTGGCCGCCATTTAAGAAAGGCAACGAGTTATGAGAAATCAGGATATCGCCAAAATAATTTATGAAATAGCATTTTTTTTGGCGTTGGAAGAAATCCCTTTTACGCCCTCTGCTTATGAAAAAG
>JBBTUZ010000077.1:0-8614 GCA_038063495.1 Patescibacteria group bacterium
ATGACCTATATGAACCTTGCTGGTCGGCCGACGCCAGGGATTTGAGCCAACACTTACTGAAAATTTTTTGCTATGCTTGATTAATCTGACGCAGTAAAAAATTTCCGGGTAAAAATAATAAGCGGCGTAACGCAACCCTAAAACATCTTTGACGCTTTCATCAATAAAGGCCGTTTTTTGATAAAGAACGAGATTTCTTTTAAAGAAATTTAACGATGATTGAAGTTTCTTTTTGTATTCCTTAAAGCGAGCTTGAACTGAAGGCAATTGGGCAACTTTTTTAAATGATTGGCGGCTTAGGGCTTCAATGATTTCTTTAAAATAATCAATGCCTTTCTCCTTTTGATACTGCCCTTCAAAAGAAAGACCAATTTGGATAGCCGGCAGCTTGACATTCATCGCTTCCTTTATTGACGAATAAACAGCCCCGTCGGTTTTATCAAGCCACAGGGCAAGTTCCTGAAAATACTTAGGTGGTTTGAAATCAAAATTTTTAATCAACCGGTCTAAAACTAAATGGCAACAAGATTTATAACTTGCGTCCCAATGGTGAAATTTTGTTTGGCGAAAATTTTTCTTCCAAGCCGGTGTTAAAAAAGCGGTGGGGTGATGGTCAAACCAAAAAATAGCTTTCGGGTGATAAAGAAAATCAACAATAATTGTCGGGTTTTTAAATTTTAAATCTGCCCAGTTGGAGGAAACTGGGAAATGAACCGCTTTATACTCCAAAAAACCATCACCGCGACTTCTTAAGAAATTGAGAAGGATGGCCGCCGAAGCTACGCCATCAAAATCATTGTGAAAATAGATGTCGTATTTCATATTTTATTTTTCTAATGCTTGAATTCCCGGCAGTTTTTTACCCGCCAAATATTCCAACATTGCTCCCCCGCCAGTGGAAAGAAATACATTAGCTTTTAGCTTGTGGCTTATAGCTTTTAGCGCGTTAATGGTTTCGCCGCCGCCAATGGCAATTTTGGCTTTTTTGTTTTTATCCGCCAGCTGGCGTATTGCTTTAGCTATTTCTTCAGTCCCCTTGGCGAATTTCTTATTTTCAATAAATCCCGCGGGGCCGTTCCAAACAATAGTATTGGCGCTCTGAATAAATTTTTGGTAATTATTTATCGTCTCCGGCCCGATATCCAAAATTTGTTTTCTATAAGACACTAGATCCAGCGGCAAAATAATCTTTCGGCCTAAACGGCGCGATAGTCCAGCCAAATCCACTTTTTTGTCATAAAGCGAATCTCCCATCGGCAAACCTTGATTAACAAAAAAAGTGTTAGCCATCGCTCCGCCAATCAAAAAATAATCAGCTTTTTTAGAAAAATTATCAATCAAACCGACTTTGTCCGAAACCTTGGCTCCGCCCAAAATTATAATCAAAGGTTTTTTAAAATCCTTCATTATCGCGTCTAAATTTTCAATCTCTTTTTCCAAAACTAAACCGGCGTAACTCGGCAAAAATTCGGCAATAGCGGCTACGGACGCGTTTGCCCGATGAGAAACGGCAAAAGCGTCATTGATATAAATATCGCCGAGCGAAGCCAATTTTTTAGCGAATTGCTTGTCATTCTTTTCTTCTTCGGGGAAAAACCTCAAATTTTCCAAAAGAAAAATACTGCCGGCGGGTGAATTTTCAATTTCGCTTTTTAATTTTTGAAAAACATTATAATCAATAAAATGAACTGGTTTTTTTAATAATTCAGAAATAATTTTTGCGAACGGCCTTAATGTGTAACCTGACGCCTGACGCTTAACACTTGACGCTTCCGGGGGTCTGCCACGATGGCTTAAAATCGCCACTTTCGCTCCATTTTTAATTAAAAATTTAATAGTCGGCAAAATAGCCTGAAGCCGAAAAGCATCTTTTTCTTCAAATTCAATGTTTAAATCCACCCGGAGAAGGCAAATTTTATTTTGAAGCTGACTTGGTTTTAATTGACTTAGACGCTTCATTGATAATTTTTTTAAATTCTTCTATTCCCAAACTAGCGCCTCCGACCAAAGCGCCTTCAATTTCCGGATATTTCAAGTAATCGGCGATATCTTTAGAATCAACCGAACCGCCGTAAATAACGCGAGAGTTTAAAATATGAAATTTGGAATTTAGAAGATATTTTATAAATCTTATCATTTCCGAGGCCTCTTCCGGCTGGCAGTCGTTCCCGGTGCCAATCGCCCAAACCGGTTCGTAAGCCACAATAATTTTGGAATCTGAAATCAAAAACAGGCCTTGTTCTAATTGTTTCTCTATAATTTTTTTGGCTAATTCATTTTTCTTTTGCTCCAAGGTTTCACCAACGCAGAGCACCGGAGTTAGTCCATTTTCAATAACCGCTTTTATTTTTTTAGCGATCATTTCATCGGTTTCTCCCGAATAATTTCGCTGTTCTGAATGGCCGATAATAATGTATTCCACGCCCAGATTTTTTAGCATCAGCGGGGAAATTTCGCCGGTATAAGCCCCCTGATTCTCCCAAAAACAATTCTGCGAGCCCAGTTTCAAATTCTTGGTTTTAGATTTTAAAAAATTAGCTAAATAAATAAACGGCGGACAAATCACCGTTTCAATATCCTTGATGTTTTTTATCTCTTTTTTGAGAGAACTAAAAAGCGATTCCGCTTCTTTTGAAGAAACTGGGTTCATTTTCCAATTCGCGATTATAATCTTATTATTTTCCATGTCTTCTATATAATATATTTCATTATTTATTTTATGTGTTTTCTTAAATATTCCGCCGCTTTTTCCGGTTCAATGGTGGATATTTCCATTCTGGTTCCCATTTCAAATCCAGCCGGAGTAGAGGTTTTCGGCAAAATAGTAAAATGCCAATGATAGTAATCGTGATTTCCGTTATTATTAGAAGGAGCGGTGTGCAAGTAAAAATTGTAATCTGGATTATCAAGGGCTTTATAAAGCGCGCCCAAAGCGATTTTAAAGGCCTCCACTAAGTACTCTTTTTCTTTTTCGGTGATTTTTTCAAAATGAGAAAGATGCCTTTTGGGAGAAACTATCATTTCAAAAGCTGTTTTGGAAGCGAAAGGGCAGATCACCAAAAATTCTTTGTTTTCAAAAACTATTCTTTTTCTGGCTTTTCTTTCCCAGTTATTCATCCGGCAATAAACGCACTCTTTGTTTGCTTGCTGATACTTTTTAGAGTTTGAAAGAGATTTTTCCAAATCAACGTCAACCAAAGGCGTGGTGATAAGCTGGGAATGGGGGTGAGACACCGAAGCTCCGGCCCCTCGGCCATGATTATGAAAAATAGAAATATGATTAACGAGTTTTTTCCCTTTTAAATCTAAATACCGTTCTTGATAGACATCTATGACTTCTTTAAATTCTTTGTCGGAGAATTGGGCTAATTGTTTTTTGTGATTTTTGGTGATTATCACCTCGTGAAAACCAACGGCGTTTATTGCTTGAAATAAGTTCCCTTCAGTGCGTTTATCTAAATCTTCCCCCGGACTGAAAGCCGGATATTTATTGGGAATAACTATCGTCGTCCAATTTAAAGGAGTTTTATCTCCGGACTTAAAAGAAACTTTTTTACCGTTTTTAAAAACCAGTGTCGGCGTTTCTTGTTTTTCCAAGTCGCAAAAGGGGCACTGATTTTCAGGAACTCCTTCTTCGCTTCGCTTTTCTTTTTTAAAAACCTCCGGTTTTTTAGCGCGGCCGGTGGCAATAATTACCCAGTCTCCGGAAATTAAATCAAACCGTAATTCCGACGGGAATTTTATATGTGTTTTATGTTTCATATTTTAAAACCACGATCGCCAGCGGATTTTTAAAATTTCCCAAAGGAACTGAAAATAAGCCATGGCTTTTACCTTGGAATGAATGTCGTTAACCCAGACCACGGGAATTTCCTTGATTTTATAACCGAATTTTTTTCCCAAAACCAAGGCCTCAACATCAAAAGCCCAGCGGTTAGTTTTCATCAATCGGAAAATTTTTTCGGCGGCTTCTTCGGAAAAACATTTGAATCCGCACTGGGTGTCCCAAAGCCCGGGCAAAAGCAAAATTTGAATAATCAAATTACCAACATTCCCCAACAAACGCTTATAAAACGGCTGGGGTGGCATCAAGACCGCGCCCTTAATGTCCCGAGAACCGATAATTATTTGGTATTCGGATAAATACGGAATCATTTTCTGGAATTGGTCTATCGTTGTAGCATTGTCAGCATCCATAAACAACCGCCACTGCCCTTTGGCCTCAAGCATCCCCTGGCGGATAACCCAGCCTTTGCCGTGATTTTTTTTATTGACGACTACGCGAAAATTTTTTATGAGATGGGAAAACCTGCCGGCTATTTCCGCGGTGTCGTCTTTGGAACCGTCATCCACCACAATAATTTCATAATCATAATCAACCGCCGCAAGATGCTTGCTGACATTAACCAATGTTAAGGGCAAACGCTTGGCTTCGTTGTAGGCGGGAATAATAACTGATAAAAATGGTTTCATTTTATTTATTATTTATTTGGGGTTTTTGATTTCTTGAAAATCCAAAAACGATAACTGAAAAAATTCCACAAAAAAGAAGCGCTGATTGCTAACAATTCCGAAATATTAGCCCAGATTTTAACACTGATATTATTTTGGGGCCCCACCACATTATTCAAAAAAGAAGCGATGGTGTTGTTTATCAAAAGACCAATGAAGGTAAAGAGAAGGAAACGGGAAAATTCAGACGGGTTAGTTGAAGTCTGGCTTTGAAAAGACCAAAATTTATTCCAAAAATAGCTGTTAGTGACGGACGCTAGAAAAGCTATCACTAAAAACAAACTATAAAAAGGGCCTCGGCTGATACCCGTAAAACTCATTAACGAATTAAAAATACTAAAACCCAGAAAAGTATTCAAAGCACCCACGGCGCAAAATTTTCCGAACTGACGCAGACTCGGCCAAAATCGGCTAAGATAATAAATAACAGCCAGTAATAAAGGAGCTAAAATGGTAAAGCCGAAAACCGAAAACAAAATCAGGCTAGGAGTGATTTTTAATTCAAAGTTGGCGGCGGTGGGCAAAACCAGCCAACCCGCCAAAAAACCGATTAAACTAACGATTAGAAAATCTTTCATAAATTTCCATTTCTACTTTCTGCCGGTTTTGATTATAAACCGTCCGGCTTAAATTTTCAATTTCTTTAGCTAAATTCGCGTCAGCCGCCGGCGGCAACAAAATCCGGATACTAAATGGTTGCGACAAATTCCCTTTTAGAAGAATACGACTGCAGGCATTGAAATTATCCAGGCCGATTAAATCATTGACGGAAAAAATCGGTTCAAATTTATCAATCAAAGCCCGGGCATCATCCAAACCGACTCGGAAAACAATAACGGAACCAAAATTATTAACCAAATTAAGCAAAGCAGGAGAAAGCTCATCGGTTGAACGGTGAATTGTGTTTAAATGTAAGCCATACTTAAAAGCTGAAGCAAAAGGAACAGCCAGGGAATCGGTGAGATAGTTATGAAATTCATCTAAATAAATATAGAAAGGCCGGCGTTTGTCTTCGGGCTGGTCAAGGCGCGAAAAAGCCGCCAAAGCTATTTTCGCGACAAAAATCATCCCCAAAAGATTGGCGTTGACCTCGCCCAACCGACTCTTGGCTAAATTAACTAAAATTATTTTCCCCCCATCCAATGCCCGCCGAAAATTAAAAGCCGAACGGGTTTGGCCGATAATCGGCCGGAGATAATCATTGGCGATAAAATTGTTAAACCTTGAAGTGATAAACGGGGTGACTTCGTGAAGAGCCACTTCGTTTTCCCAAAATTTGGCCAAATTTGCGTCAGCCGCTTGCTGAACTTTCTTTTGGCGAAAAACATAGTCGGTAAAAATTCGGGGAATATCAAGCAAGGTAGCCGGTTCATTTCTGATATCGGCCAGCAAAAGCCGAAGGCTATTTTTTAAATATTTTTCAAACATCGGACCCATTGTTTCTCCTTCTCCGGCAAAAAGTTTCTGGAAAATACCGCCGGTTTCTTCAATGATAAAATCCTTTTCTTCGGGATGGTCGGGGTTGAAATCCAAAAGGTTCAAACCGAAAGGATGCCAAATATCCGTCGGGTCAAAATAAATCACATCCATCATTCGTTCGCGGGGAATATTTCCAATCACCCCTTTAATGATATCGCCTTCGGGGTCAACGATAGCCACTCCTTTTCCTTGTTTTATGTCGGCAATGGCCAGATTAACGATAGCTGTTGATTTTCCGGTGCCAGCCTGGCCGATAATTTCCAAGTGACGCGCCCTGTCGGGATAATCCAAATAGACGGGCTGGACTTGTCCCCGAAAAACATTCTCGCCAATAAGAACGCCTCGATTGGAAAGACCGGTCGGCGGCTTAACTTCTTTTGACTTCAACCATTTAATTCTCGGGGTGATTATTGAATCAATCGGAAAATGAAAAAGACTGGCTAATTCCTCGCTGTTGAGAATCATCGCTTGCTCTTCGTCAAATTCTCTAAAACAAAATCCGAAATGAAACTTGCCGATATTTTTTGGCTTAATCACTTTTAATTCGTTTTCCCGAAGACTGGAAAATCGCGAAAAAGAACTGATTAAATTCTCAAAAATTTCTTTCACCCGATATTGGCTTGACGCTGAAGCCACCAAACGAAAATTAACTTGGAATAAATGCTTGGCAATCTTTTCTTTGTGAGTGATTTTCCGGCGAATTGATTGGGGAGCCGGCTTAAAAAGCAACTGCAAAGCCGCTCCTTCGCCCACTTCTTCCAATTTAGCTAGAACCGCTAAAATTGGAGCAAAGGTGTCAGCGCCAGTCTGTTCATAAGTTTTTATAGGCAAAGACGAATCATGGACTAATTTTAAATACGCTCCTTCGTTAAAACCCTGGGGGTTAAAAACATCATAGTCATCAACAATATCCATTTGGACGCCCGGCCAAATTTTCTGGATTTGGCGGCCAGTGAAATTAAGCGTCTTTCGATCGCCGACTAAATAAAAATGAATTTCATCGCCGACATGGTGAACGGCTGCTTCCAAAACAACCAAATTGCCAAATCCGCTTAAGAAATCAAAAAAATTTTCGGCAAGTCTTATTTCGTCTTTCCAGCTTAAGGCTGGTTCGTCTTCAGCGGAAAAATTTTTTTCTCCTTTGGGAAATTTCAATAAAAGCAAAGAGCGTTTCCGGAAAACGGGCTGACCGGCTATTTTGTTTTGTCGTGATTGAAATTTTGAAAATAACCAAATAAGAACCACTAATGCCAGTAATAAACTTGTGACCTGCAACATAAGCTCATTATAATCAAAATAACAAAAAAAATAAAGAATAAAAAAATATCGGGGTTACAATTCACAAATTATTTTGAATTACGAAATGTGTATTTGACCAACAGCGAAAGAATGAATTTTCTGAAACCCAAACGGAAGCGCAGCTCCGACCGCGGTCGGAGCGTGAGCGGGTTGAAGAAAATTCATTCTTTCGCTGTTGGCGGCTTTATTTAGTAATTCAAAAAATCAGAAATCACAAAGCAGACAATGCTTGATTGGCCGCGCTAACTTCCGCCTCCTGCTTGGAAGCGCCCTGGCCTTCGGCAATTAATTTTTCGCCGACATAAACGCCGACACGAAAAATTTTTTGATGATCCGGCCCGTTTTCTTCCAAAACTTTATAAATCGGGGTTACTTTAAATTTCTCCTGAATCACTTCTTGGAGAAAACTTTTAGAATCTCTATAAAGTTGTTTTTTTAAAATTTCGTCAAGATGAGGCAACAAAAACCGTGAAATAAAATTCTGGCTTACTTGATATCCCCCATCCAAATAAATAGCCGCCAAAAGCGCTTCAAAGGCATTGGCCAGAATCGCTTCACGGCCCTTGCCGGTGTCTTTGGCTTCGCCTTTGGAAAGAAGAATATAATTTTCTAACCCAATTTCCCGAGCTACCCGGGCCAATATCTGATAATTGATCAAAGCGGCCCGCAGAACAGTCAATTGGCCTTCGGCTTGGTCGGGATATTTTTTAAAAAGAAACTCGGAAGTAATTAATTCCAAGACTGAATCGCCCAAAAATTCCAGTCGTTCATTTTGCCGCCCTTCTTGAGGATTTTCATTGAGATAAGAACGGTGAGTCAGGGCTTCTTTGAGCAAAGACTTGTTTTTAAATTCAATGCTTATTTCTTTTTCTAATTTTGAAAAATCCATATAAATTAAAGCGACTAGTGGCTAGTGGCTAATTTACTTTTTCGCTTTCTCTATTTCTTTATACACCGTTCCCAAGACACCGTTAATAAATTTTCCCGAATTGGGACCGCCGAAATTTTTAGCTATTTCAATGGCTTCGTTAATAGCCACCTTGGCCGGCACCTCTTTCCGGTCAGCGTAAAGCAATTCATAAAGGCCGACTCTTAAAGCGTTGCGATCCACGGCGGAAATTTGATTCAATGGCCATTCCGGAGCCGCTTTCACGATTATCTGATCCAGCTCTTCGCAATGGTCAATAACGCCCTGGGTTAGGCGCCAAACAAATTCCGGCTCGTCTAGCCCCGGACCGAATTCTTTCAAATTGCGTTCAATAATAGCTATGAGATTGGATTTTTGACCATAAAAATCCCATTCGAAAAGCGACTGGAGAACGAT
>JBBTUZ010000078.1:0-5158 GCA_038063495.1 Patescibacteria group bacterium
TTTGTTTAAAAAAGCCGAGGCCTTGATGCGGGAAGCGGTTGAGTGGGCGCCTCGCCGTCAAGAGGTTTATTATCACTTGGCTTTTAATTTGGCGGGCCAAAAGCGTTACGATGAGTCAATTGAAGCGGCTCGCTACGCGGTTTCTTTGAATCCCAAAATAGTTCGGGCCCATTATCACTTGTTTTTAATGCTGGCTTTGGCTGGCCGCAACGAAGAGGCTTTAAAAGAATTGGCGGTTGTTGAAGAATTAAGGCCAAACTATGACGGTTTGATGATCGGAGACATAAATACCATAATGTTGTTTTATGATAATTTGGGAAGGGCGGACAAAGTCATAGAATTGTTGCTTAAAAATTTAGACGGCAAAACACTTCACAAGTTTAGAAGATTTTACTATGAAAGGGCTTTGGGTTATTTCGCGAGCCAAGAAGACGCCGAGCATTTTCTTTTGACGGCCAATTATCTGGCGAGTTTTGATGACTTGAAAGACGAAATGGAAGTTCTTATTGATTTGGTTAAAAACGGCAATTGGGCTATTATTCACAGTCTCCCATAAATTATAAAATATCATAAAGTGGCCAACAATTTTTTCTTAAAACTTTCTAAATTTTTTCTCTACCTCGCGCCTTTTACCGTGATTATCGTTTCCCGGAGCACTTTGTTTCCGTTTATTGTCGGCAAATATGTCTTTTTTAGAATAATAGTGGAATTGGCTTTAATCTCTTTTTTGTTCGCCTGGCTAAAAGGCGAGACGCTGATTAACGCTTACGGAAAACCCAAATCGGTATTTTGGCGACAGCCGCTCGTTATCGCGGTTTCGGTTTTCACTTTGATTTTTTTGCTGGCCGGATTTTTTGGCTATGATCCCTCGGCTTCTTTTTGGTCTAATTTTGAACGGGGAGAGGGCGGCCTGCAGATGCTTCATCTTTTTATTTTCTTTATTTTATTGGTTTTGCTTTTTAGGGACGAAAAATCTTGGCGCAAAATGTTGATCATATTTATTCTGGCGGCTTTTTTGGCGATAGTTTATGGAGCGTTGGCCTCCTTGCAATATATTGATGTTCAATATAACGAGGCGGGAAGTATTATTGGCGGCGGTTCATGGTATAAAACTTTCCAAAGTTTTGTGGGCCCGAGTTTGCAAAACGCGGATGAAAGGTTTTCCGGTTCTTTTGGGAATCCGGCTTATCTCGGCACTTATATGATTTTTGCTTTATTTTTTACAGCCGTCTTATTATCCAAAACGCGCATAAATCCGAATGTCCAACACAAGCCAAAGCTTAATCCGAACAAGTTCGCGTTTTATAAAAATTGGTTTTTGGCGGGGTTGGTAGTTATATTTTTGACGGCTTTGTTTTTTTCTAAAACTAGAGGAGCGCTTTTGGGGCTCGGGGTTGGTATTGTGGTTGGTTTGATTTATTTCATTTTTAATCTGCCCAAAGGACGGCTAAAAAATATTATTTTAACTATGCTTGTTGTTTTGATAGTCGGAACGGGGCTGGCGTTTATTTATAATAGTCGGGGCGGGGGCTACAGAATTTTTGATATCAATTTAGGCGCCCAGACTTTTCAGACCCGGATTTTGCTCTGGAAACAGGCGCTTAAAATAACCGCCGAAAGACCTCTTCTTGGCTGGGGGCCGGAAAATTTCAGCATCGCTCTTGAGAAACACTATCTTCCCCAATTTGATGTCTGGTTTGACCGAGCCCATAATGTGTTTTTTGATTATTTAGCCGAAACTGGAATTTTGGGGCTATTAAGCTATTTGGGCATTTTCGCGGTGTTTTATTGGCAATTTTTTAAAGGAGTAATCGCGAATACGCGAATTAAAAACAAATATACTAATAAAATAAACGATGCCCTGATCTTCGCTTTGCCTATCGCTCATCTGGTTCAGGGAATTGTCCTTTTTGAAGTTTTGCCAATTTATATCGGTCTTTTTATATTTTTGGCTTTCGCAAATTATAGATTCAATAAATAATAACAACTATGGACAATTCCCTTAAAAAAATAATTGTCGTTTTAGCCACAGCTATTGTTTTGACGCTGATGTATTTCGGTGCTTATTTGCCTTCTAAAAAGTCTCAACTTTATATCAAGGCGATACTTGCTTTCCAAACAGGAAAAATTAAATCGCTTCAGGATTTTGACGCGGCTTTTGGGGCGGCTTTGAATTTTTATTCACCCGTCGGCCAAGACGAATTGGTTTCTTACTATTTCGGGAATTTGGCGAATGTGGTAAACCAGCAAAACAATGAAGAAATAATCAAGGCCTTAGCCGAGCAAGCCGAAAATTTAATGAAGCCGATTATTAAGGCAGGGAAAGGGTTCGGTTATAGTCAGAATCTTTATAATTTTGCCGTATTTTATAAAATAGTCGCTTTGAAACTGAATAGCGATGTTTATCTTCAAAAAAGTATTGATTTATTCAAGGAAGGGCTGAAAAATAGCCCTAATCGTTATATTTTCTTGGAAGGGCTTTTTGATGTTTATCGGATAAAAGGGGACAAAGCGGGTATGAAAGAAATCGGAGAAATTATTCTTAAATATTGGCCGGAAAAGGAAGCCATAAGGCAAGCGTTAAGCACTTTTTAAAAAAGACAAACAATGCGATAACGATTATTTAATTAAAAATATGTGCGGTATTGCCGGTATTTTTTTTACAAAAAACAAGCCAAAAGAATTAAAAGAGGCGATTGAAAAAATGAATCAAGCTCAGAGCCGCCGAGGCCCTGACGACGAAGGCATTTTTATAGACGCCAGAAATGGTATTTTTTTGGGTCATCGCCGGCTGGCAATCTTGGATTTATCAAAAGCCGGATGCCAGCCAATGGCATGGACAAATAAAAATAATGCTGAATTTTGGATAACCTACAATGGAGAAATTTATAATTTTTTAGAACTCAAAAAAGATTTAGAGCAAAAAGGCTATAAATTTAAAACCCAAACCGATACCGAAGTGATTTTGGCTTTATATGCCGAATACGGCGAAAAATCTTTTTCAATGTTTCGGGGAATGTTTGCTTTTGGGTTATGGGACGGCAGAAAAAAGAGGCTCTTTTTGGTTAAGGACCGGTACGGGATCAAGCCTCTTTATTATTATAATGATAATGAAAAATTGGTTTTCGCTTCAACCGTAAAAGCGATTGTTGAAAGTGGCTTAATTTCTGTTCAAAAAAATTCAGAAGCTTTTATCGGTTTTTTGCTTTTTGGTTCGGTGCCTTTGCCGATGACTACGATAAAAAATGTGCTTGCTATTCCCGCCGGGCATTATCTTGAATGCGATGCCGCGAACAAAATCAAATTAGTTCAATACTACGATCCCTTGGATTTCTATCAGCACAAAACATCAGAAAATTCTTATCAATCAGCATCTTTGGGGATTCGTCGTCTCTTGGAAGAGTCCGTCAATCTTCATTTGATTAGCGACGCGCCGCTTGGCGTATTTTTAAGCGGCGGGCTTGATTCTTCTGTCCTTGCCGCCTTGGCGGCGAGAAATCGCGGTAAACCGATAACAACCCTTTCGGTTATTTTTGACGAAAAAGAATTCTCCGAAGAACCTTACTCTGATTTAGTTGCCAAAAAAATAGGCAGCGACCATCGCAAAATAAAAATAGCTAAACAAGATTTCCAAGAATCTTTTGAAGAAATTTTTGAAGCGATGGACCAGCCGACAGTGGACGGCGTCAACACTTTTTTTATCGCCAAAGCCGCCAAAAGGGCCGGACTCAAAACCGTGCTTTCGGGGCTTGGCAGTGATGAAATTTTTTGCGGCTATCCTTCTTTTAAAAAAGCCGAAGCATTGAGAAAAATTCAAAATTTGCCTAAATTTTTAAAACCGTCGCTGGATTTAATGTCTTTAATCGGCGGGCGTTATCAAAAATTAGGTTATCTTAAAAATAACGACATTTTGAGTTTCTACTTGGCTATAAGGGGATTATTTATGCCTCAAGAAGCGGCAAAAATTTTGAATGTAAATTTAAACGAAGTCAATAATTTTTTAAACCAAATTTTAATTACTCAATTATCTGATTACCCGATTGCTAAACTCCATCCAATTGATTTGCTTTCCGGTCTTGAATTAAAATTCTATCTCCAGAATCAATTGCTCAAAGACACGGATTCTATGTCAATGCGCCATTCGGTTGAGGTCAGAGTTCCGTTTTTAGATCACAGGTTGGTGGAATACGCAAGCGGTTTGTCGCCTGAATTAAAATTAAACAAAGCCATAAATAAACCGTTGCTTGTTGAAGCAGTCCGCGGTTTATTGCCGGAAGAAATTTTTAATAGAAAAAAAATGGGCTTCACTTTTCCTTTCCAGAAATGGCTTCAAGATTACCCGATTGCCAAATTGCCGAATTACCCGACCGCCAAGAGCCACTGGTCCCGTTTTTGGGCAAACTTGGTTTTGACAAAGTTTTGACCTCGTAATAACATTATATGTAATTTAAATTATGAAATATTTGATAACCGGTATAAATGGTTTTGTCGGTCCGCATCTGGCGAATTTGCTATTAGGGGAAGGGCATGAAGTTTGCGGGATGGTTCGTTCCTCTGACGGCAAAGAAGAGGATATAAGAGATATTGTTCCGGACAAGAACTACAGCAAGATTAAGTTTTTTTATGCGGAGTTGACGGATTTCAGTTCTATTGAGCGTGTGTTCGCCAATGATAAATTTGACGGCGTTTTCCATTTGGCGGCGCAGAGCCATCCGCCGACAAGCTTCGTTGACCCGGAAGGCACTTTTTGGG
This sequence comes from Patescibacteria group bacterium, assembly GCA_038063495.1. GTDB lineage: Bacteria > Patescibacteriota > Minisyncoccia > UBA6257 > MFKM01 > MFKM01. The sequence continues at coordinate 4,753 of JBBTUZ010000078.1, forward strand.
CTAATGCTATCGGCACTATCAATATCTGCAAGGCTATAACAAAATACCAGCCGGAATGCAGGCTGATGTTTTGCTCAACTTCCGAAGTATATGGCGCCGTGCCTGAAGAAAAAATGCCAATAGATGAAAGTTTTCCTATAAACCCCGTTAATCCTTACGGAGTAAGCAAGGCTGCCGCTGATTTACACGTCAGAGAAAGAGTGGCTACTCTTAAATTGCCATTTTTTGTCACTAGGGCTTTTTCTCATACGGGGCCAAGGAGAGGAAGGGTTTTTTCTATTTCGTCCGATGCCTACCAAATAATAAGAATAAAAAAGGGATATCAAGAGCCGATAATAAAAGTAGGGACTTTGTCTACTAAAAGAGTTGTCATTGACGAAAGAGAATGCGCAATGGCCTATTATCA
>JBBTUZ010000079.1:0-13987 GCA_038063495.1 Patescibacteria group bacterium
TCATATTAGGATAGATTATAAAACCAGAAACGATAAACCTGAATTTTTCTCATAAGAAATTATATCTTTTAGTACGTCTTGAACTCAGATCTCTCACGATAATGCGCAAAGTATTAGCTGCGAATCGTAGAAGATGTTAGAACCGCAATTAAAAATTTAGTGGAGGAAGATTTATTTTGGATTTCCACAGAATATTTAAATTATTGACTTTCTAGTCAATTTTGTCTCATCCAATTTTTATTATATCAAATGACCAAAAATTTGATTTAAATTTCTTAAAAAGTTAAAATTACCCCATGGAGGATATATCTAACTATGAAAAACTAAAAGAGGATGCTCAAAAGTTTTACAACGAAATCGGTAATGTTTTTTCGCCCGCTTTTAAGCAAAGCATACATTTCAATTCCGAGGGCTTTAACCATATTATTTTTAAAAGTCCCAGAACCGAGAGGGAAAGGTCTTCTCAAATTTTGAGGTTTAAATTATTGCCTTTAGTAGTCAAACTTCTCAAAGAGTCAACAACATACCAAGAGTTTGAGGAAACTTTGAAAGAATTTGAGGTAAAAAGTTATAAAAAGAAAATAAAGAAAAGTGAGCCGGTAAAATATTGGGGTATTATCGCAATAGTTGAGGGGAGAAAAATCAAGGTCATTGTAAGAAAAATTGGCGATAACGGGGCTATGCACTTTTGGAGCGTTGTTCCTGCGTGGGTAACTAATAAATATCGGGATACAAAATTTTTTACAACAATGAAAGGTGCCCCGGAAGAAGATTAAACAAAAACACCGCCAAAGAGCGGTATTTTTGTAGTGCCTGCCTTCAGCTTACTTATTAGCCGAATAGGGCTGACGCCCCACAAGCACGTTATTATAATAATACTATCTACAAATTAAATCAAGGCGGTTGGGGATAACTTTTATTCTACCAAAGGAGGGATAAAATATAATAATTATTTTTTTATTATAGGTTTTTTCAAGGTATTTTCTTACCTTTTAAGTCATTCAAGTGGAAGTTATCCACAGTAAGATATATAAATATGCCTTTCTAGTCAATTTTACCTATCTTGACAAAAATAAAGCTGGGAGACAGGGATTCGAACCCCGATACCATCCTTCAAAGGGATGTGTCCTGCCATTAGACGATCTCCCAATAAATAATTTTTAATTTTTAATTTTTAAACTTTCAATAATGGCCACTTCTAAAGGGATAATTGGAAATTGGCTATAACGCATTTGACCGTAGGCGCCAATCAGAGCTTTTAAAAGTTCTAAATGTTTTTCTTTGATTAACTGGGCGTGGCTTTTGAGCCTCTCCAAGGCTTCCGGAGTTAATTCATCTTTGAAAGCTTTTTCCAAACTCGGCTCAAACTTCAAAACCAAAACTTTCCTTAAATAATGAATTAAGTCTTTGTTAAACTGGACTAAATTATAGCCGTCATCTTCAATTTCCGCCAGTTCTTTCAAGGTTTTATCTATTTGCCCTATCAAAAGACTTTCCGCGAAACTTGCCGTTTTGGAAAAAGCAACTTTGCCAACCATTCCTTCAACTTCATCAACGCCTATTTTTTGATAGCCAAATGACAATAATTGGTCCAGGAGCGATTCGGCGTCCCGGAAACTGCCTTCGGCTGAAGCCGCGATTAATTCCAACGCTCCGGTAGAAATTTCCATTTTTTCGCTTTTGGCGATTTTTTTCAATTTATCAAAAATTCTCATCAAAGGAATCTTTTTGAAATGGAATTGCTGAGTTCGGGAAACGATGGTCGCCGGAATCTTTTCAAATTCGGTGGTGGCTAAAATAAAAATCACGTGTTCCGGCGGTTCTTCTAAAGTTTTCAAAAGAGCGTTGAAGGCTTCTTTCGTTAACATATGGCATTCGTCAATAATAAAAATCTTTTTGGGGAAAGAAGTAGGGGAGAGCCGAACGCTTTCTTTCAGATTTCTGATTTCATCAATGCCGCGGTTGGAAGCGGCGTCAATTTCAACGACATCCAGCGCTTGACCGCGGTCTATCTCCGCGCAAGCCGCGCAATGATTACAGGGTTCGCCAAGCTTGGCAAACGCGGCATCCGTTTGACGAGTCCGGCAATTAGCTGTTTGGAAATTAACCGGGCGGCTGTTGTTTTCCCCGAGCCTCGCGGCCCCGAGAAGAGATAAGCGTGAGAAAATTTATTTTGACTGGCGGCGTTTTTCAGAATTTGACTGATTAGTTCCTGACCAAGCAAGTCTTCAAAAATCCGCGGCCGATATTTGCGATAAATAGCGAGAGCCATATATCTATATTATAAGTTTAATTCGCGAAAATCAAAATATAAAAAGCCCCCAGCTAAGATTGCTTGGGGGCTTTAAAGGTGAAGTGGCCGATAATGCTGACAATAGCCAAAATTACCGATGGCCATAAGATTATTTGAGCCAGAAAAGATTGCTCTAAAAAAAGCAGAGGGATGCTTATACTGTGAAGGAAAAATTTCCATTTTCCCCAAAGATTAGCACCCAACCTTTTTCTAAATCCTTCTTGTTTCAACATTGTCTTGCCAATTAAGGTTAAAATAATCAGAATGGATTCAAGAACAAGAATTGACCAAAAAAGTAAAGGGGAAAGCAAAGAAGGCGATTTATAAAACAATGCCATAAGAGCGCCCGCGACTAAAAGTTTATCGGCGAAGGGATCAAGTATTTTCCCGATCTCGGTTTCTTTTTTTCTGACCCTGGCAAAAGGGCCGTCAATTAAGTCTAGAAAAGCGCCAAAAACAAAAAACCCCAAAGCGAAAGCTAGCTTTCCGTTGAGAATAAAAAAAATTACCGGCAAAACGCATAAAATCCTAACCAAAGTCAGTTGATCGGCGTTAAGCCACAAAGGCAGGGATTTTAAAATATTTTGCAGGAAATTTTCTTTAGCGTCGGTTATCCTTTTCAAACAGTTCTCGGCTTCGTTTATTATTTTCATTTTTATCCTCCTGGCTATAAAAAATTAACAAGTTTTTAAGGTCCTGATCTATTGTTTAATAATAGCATTGTTTTAAAGTTTTGTCAAAATTATTATCCAGCAACTCCCAACAGGGTTATGATTTTTATCAGGGTAAATTAGCAACGACTATTTGTTTGAGCTATACTTTAATTGTTAAAAATTATTATGAAAATATTATTGGGAGTATTTATTTTAATAATCGGCATTGGTATTTTTTTATTTTTGGCGGGAGCGAATAAAATTGAAATCGTTGCCCCTGTCGTTTTGGTTCCTTCGGAAACGCTTGAAGCCGTCCAGCAAGCGGAAAATCAAAAATCAAACAAGCCGCCAGCAAGGTTAGCCGATATTGAAAATCAAAGGCCATTAACCGAGCCGCCTAAAATAATTAAAGCGATTTATTTGACCAGTTGGTCTGCCGGCAATCCTCTCAAAATAAAATATTTAATTGATTTAACCAAAACTACGGAAATTAACGCGGTGGTAATTGATATCAAAGATTATTCCGGCTATATCGCCTACGACATTCAAGTGCCGGAAGTAGAAAAATATCAAGCCAAAGAAATAAGAATTCCCCGGATTAATCGTCTTATCAAACAATTACACGATGAAGGAATTTATGTCATTGCCAGAATTACTATCTTTCAAGACCCACGATTGGAACAGGCCCGGCCGAATTTGGCTGTTAAAAGTAAAAAAACCGGCGGTTCTTGGCTAGACAATAAAAAATTAACCTGGATTGACCCGGCGGCCGAAGAAGCATGGCATTATAATATCGCCATTGCCAGGGAAACGGCCGACAGGGGCTTTGATGAATTAAATTTTGATTATATTCGTTTTCCTTCCGATGGCGATTTAAACGATATGGATTTTTCTTTCTGGGATGAAAAAATTCCGAAAAGTTCAGTTATTGGAGATTTTTTCAAAACCTTGCGTCAAGAATTAACCGGCATTAAAATTTCAGCCGATCTCTTCGGCCTAGCGACCATTAACCAAGATGATTTGGGCATTGGGCAAGTCATTGAAAACGCTTATCAATATTTTGATTATGTTTCGCCGATGGTTTACCCGAGCCATTACGCTTCCGGATTTTTGGGCTACAAAAACCCGGCTCTTTATCCTTACGAAGTCGTAAAATATTCAATGGAGGCGGCATTTCAGCGCCTCAAGAATTATGAACTGGAAATTAAGAATTCTACATCAACCAAATTTCTAAATTCTAAATTCTATATTCTAAATTCCAAGCTTCGTCCCTGGCTTCAAGATTTTGACATGGGAGCCGATTATAACGCGGAAATGATCAGAAAGCAGATTAAGGCAACCAATGACGCCGCCTCCAGCACGCCGGAATTGCTTAATGGCTTTATGCTGTGGAACCCGTCAAATATTTACCAATTTTAATCTTTGAAGTCAGATATTTCCAAAGACTACTTGCCGCCAACCGCGTCTAAATCAATGGCATCAGGGAATAAAATTTTGCCGTCCAAAGTTATATAAGATTCCAATTCTTGCTCGCCTACTTTTAAACTTAATTTGTAGAGATTTTTTTCTTTATCTTCTATGACATTTATCAAATTAGCGATAATTTGATCTCCCAAGATATTATTATTAATATAGCTTACAGCTCTATCAGCCGCCTCTTCGGCGGTTATTTTTTTAATTAAATTTGGGGCAATATTTTGAATCCAGAAAACAATTCCGCTGACCAAGAAAACAGTTAAAGCAATGGTTAAAAATTTGTAATGAATTAATTTCATATTACGCAAAAGTGAATTAACGCTGATAATTTATTTATTTTAGTTTATACTATAAAATAACAAACATCAAATATGGCGTATGAACTCAAACTAGAACAATTTTCCGGGCCAATTGAAAAACTGATGGAGTTGATTGAGGAGAAAAAATTAGAAATCACCCAGCTGAATTTAGCTCGGGTAACAGCCGATTTTTTAATCTATTTAACGACTATTGAAAAACGGGCGCCGGGTATTCTGGCGGACTTTTTGGTGGTCGCCTCCCGTCTTCTTTTGATAAAATCAAAAGCTCTTTTGCCGAATTTGGTTTTAGAACAGGAAGAAGAGGAAGAAATAAAAGACCTGGAAGAGCGCTTGAAGATTTATCAGGAATTTAAAGCCGCTAAAAATTATCTTAAAAATCTTTGGCGGGAGCAACCCGTTGTTTTTAGCCGAGAACTTTTAGCTTCTTCGGTAATTTCCTATTTGCCTGCCGGCAAGTCTTTTTATCCGCCCAAAAATTTAAATTCGGCTGATTTAAGAACTACCATTGAACGCTTGCTTGGCGAACTTCAAAAATTTATTTATGAAAAAAAGGATTTCAAACTAGAAGTAATCAATTTGGAAGAAAAAATGCTGGAGTTTCTAGAAAGATTAAAAACCGCCCAAGCGGTGAACTTTGGAAAAATGACCGACTCGCAATCTAAAGCCGAAATCATTACCTGCTTTTTGGTCATTCTCCATTTGATTAAAGACCAGCTGATAAATGTTCAGCAAGATGAACATTTTTCCGAAATCACCATTGAGCGGATTGATAGAGGCTAGAAAGCAGAATATGGGATTTACGCGCAAGGCGGCGCTGTTTCTGTTTTCTGCTTTCTATTTTCCGGGGAATTTATTATCATTAGAAAATGGAAGAGCAGATAAAAAATAACCTAACCGCGGCTTTAGAAAGCTTATTATTTATTTATGGCGAACCGATAAGGCTTAAAAAAACAGCCGAACTTTTAGAAATTAAGGAAGAAAAACTGGAAGAGGTAATCAATAATTTTGAAACGCGATTAAAAACCGATGACGCCCGAGGCTTGATGCTAAATCGGATTGGCGACCAAATTCAATTAACGACCAAACCCGATTTTCATAAATTAGGCGAAAAAATAATCAAGGAAGAAATCAAAGAAAGTTTGACACCGGCAACCCTGGAAACACTTTCTATCGTGGCTTATAATGGCCCGATTGCGCGGTCAATGATTGATTATTTAAGAGGCGTTAATTCCGGCTATATTTTAAGAAATCTTTTAGTCAGGGGATTGATAGAGCGCTACCCCGATCCGCAACGATCTTATATTTTTCTATATAATGTCAGTTTTGATTTTTTGAAACATTTGGGCTTGGCAAAACAGGAAGATCTGCCGGAATATCAAAAATACAAAGATATTTGTCTTGATTTTCAAACTAAAGGCGCGGAAAGTTCAATCCCAAAACCTTTACCCGGCAAAATTTTTGAGCAAAAAGAAAATGGCGATGCGTAATAATTTTAAATCTTTATTATTGGTTTTTTTGATTTTCGCTTCTTTATTAATTACCAAAGAGGCGAAAAATAAAGCGCCCGTTGCGAAACAGCCGGTTTCTTTCGCGGAGTCAGTTGATATCAGCAGTTTAACCGCGGAAGAATCGGCCACCGCTGGCGCGGAAGAAGCCATGTCTGCCGACAGGCAGGTCTTGCCCAAAAATTCACTAAAATTGAATTATGGAAACGGCAACAATCTTTCGGGAAATTTAATCGTAACCATTCCTCAAGGTTTTTTGCCCAATAATCCAATTCCCTATTCTCAATTGCCAATTTACAGCGAGCAAGCGCCGGCAAGCAGTCAGCTGTTGCCAGCCGTCAATTTTAAAAGCAAAATTGTTCTGGTTTCCGATTTAGATGATAATACCGATTTTATCGGTTATAATATCAATCAGCGTTGGCCTTTGGCTTCTATAACTAAATTAATGACCGCGATTTTGGCTATTGAAGAAATCGGCAAAGAAAAAGAAACCCTAATCAGCGAAAACGCTATCGCTGTAGAAGGGGATTCGGGAAAGCTGAAAACGGAAGAATTATATAAAGTTGAAGATTTAATAAAAATAATGATTTTGACCTCCAGCAATGACGCGGCAACGGCTTTAGCGGAATTTTACGCTTTCGGTTTGCCTGGCTTTGTCAAATTAATGAATAAAAAAACGGTTGATTTAGGCATGAATCAAACGGTTTTTTTTGACCCAACCGGCCTTTCTCCGATCAATCAATCAACAGCCAATGATATCAGAAAATTAATGAAATATATCGCTGAAAATTATCCGGAGATATTAAATTACAGCCAAGAAAGAAATTTTAACAATTTACAAAATATCAATTTTTTCGCCGGTCAGCCGAGTTTTTTAGGCGGCAAAACCGGTTATCTTGACGAAGCCAAAGAAAATTTAGTTTCTCTATTCTCGCTCAACAACCATCGGATTCTAATTGTTGTCCTGGGCAGCGAGAATCGTTTTGAACAAACCAAGGAGCTTCTTAACTATTTAACCCAATACCAAAATGAACGGTAACGCCCAAATTATTTCCCAAATAGTGAGAATGCTGATTTTGTTAGCCGTGTCCTTCGGGGTTTCTTTCTTAATAGCGCCGGTGACGGCTCGGCTTCTTCACAAATTCAACCTAACTAAAAAAAATATTCGCGATGCCTCTTTAACTCCGGTTTTTTCCCGGCTTCATCAAAATAAATCTCAAACGCCAACTATGGGCGGGGTGATTATTTGGGGAACGGTTATTATTTTAGCGCTTTTGTTTTTGTTGCTAGACAAATTAGCGGACGGTTTTTGGAGTTATTTCAATTTCGTGAATAGAGCCCAGACTTATTTACCGCTAGCGACGATGTTGATTGCCGGAATCATCGGTTTATTTGACGACTTCTTGGGGATATTAAGAATTGGCCCCAAAGGCGGCGGTTTGCAAATGGGGCTAAAAATAATTCTTTATACTTCTGTCGCGGTTGTCGGCGCCTGGTGGTTTTATTTCCGCCTTGGTTGGAGCACTTTTTATGTTCCTTTTTTGGGTTATTTTGAAATCGGCTGGTGGTATATCCCTATTTTTATATTTATTATCGTGGCTACCGCTTTTTCCGCCAACGAAACCGATGGCCTTGACGGTTTGGCCGGCGGCACGCTTTTGTTTGCTTTTGGCTCCTTAATTGTAGTTTCCTTTGTTTTGGGCCGTTATGATTTAGCCGCCCTGGAAACTGTTATTTTGGGCACGCTTTTAGCTTTCCTTTGGTTTAATGTTTACCCGGCCAGATTTTTTATGGGGGACACCGGTTCTATGTCTTTGGGAATTACACTGGGAGTTATCGCTATGTTAACCGACACCGCCTTTTTTCTGCCTTTTTTCGCCTTGATTTTGGTCATAGAATCGTTTTCGGTAATCGTTCAGACGATAAGTAAAAAATTTTTTCATCGTAAAATATTTCTTTCCACCCCAATTCATCATCATTTTGAAGCCATCGGCTGGCCGGAAGCTCAAGTCACAATGCGTTTTTGGATTATTTCGGCCCTAGCCAACGCCATTGGTTTAGCTCTTTTTTTCTTAGCGAGATTTTTGTAATTTAAAAATAGAAGCGGATTACTAAAATTTTAGAACGATCGTCCCAAAATCATAGTAAATATTTTACGACAGTTTGACAAATTAAACAAATTAGATTAATCTATATCAACTATTGATTTAAAAAGATGTTCTTTAAAAAATAAAAAGGAGGTGATTAGAATGGGAGGGACGACAACAGATATGGGAAGAAAAAAAATAATGATAAAAGAATTAACCTTAGAAGAAATAAGAAAACAATCCGAAATTACGGCAAAAGATGCAATAAGGTGTCTCCAAGAATCAATTGACCACGGGTTTATGAGCTATCCGGAGCTTATCCGAATTCTTGAGGAATATCTTAGAAAAGCAAAAAAGGAAATAGTTATTTTTGGACCCAGATCTGCGTAAAAATTGTGAAATGAAGCCCGTTTAAGGATAAAAACCTTGCGGGCTTTTTTATTTTCCAACTCAATATAAAAGTCTCTAAAATCTTTTTTTAAGGCACGAATAAATCTTTTTAGAGCCAGCCTGTCGGGAGCGATAGTCATAAATTACCGAAGCGAATTCTATCTTATTGAGGTGAAGGAATTCCGGAAGGTCTTCCCGAAGTGAGCGAGGATAATTTATCTATCGTGGAGACTTTGGCTGGCGAAAAAAGATTTATGAGTGAAAAAAGATTTTAGAGATACCTGATCCGCTTCTATTCTATGTTATAATTACTTCAAATGACGGTTTTGATTAAAAATGCCTTGGTTTTTGACGGTTCGGGCAAACCTCCTTTTAAAAGCGATATTTTCATCAACCATGAACGGGTAAATCGGCTGGGCAATTTTCCTCATCAAAGCGCTGAAAAAGTGATTGACGCCCGCGGCGCGATGGTGACGCCCGGTTTTATTGATATTGCGAGCGACGCCGACCATCATTTAACTTTATTTTCTGATCCTTGTCAGTCCGATTTAATAAAGCAGGGGATTACGACAATTATCGGCGGCAATGCCGGTTCTTCCCTGGCGCCTTTAATTGACGGCTCTTTAAGGTCAATCAGGAAATGGGCTGACCCTTCTTTGGCGAATATCAACTGGCGTTCGGTTTCGGAATTTTTAAGAATTTTAAGCCGGCAGAAATTGGGAATAAATTTCGGAACATTGATTGGCCATTCTACTATTAGGCGAGCGATTATCGGCGAAGATATTCGCGATTTAACTGAAAAGGAATTTAAGGTTTTCAGCTATGTTTTAGAAGAAGGATTAAAAGATGGGGCTTATGGTTTTTCTACCGGTTTGAGCTATGTTCATTCGCATAATACTTCTCATCAGGAAATTGAAGAATTGGCAAAAATCACCAAAAAATTCAATGGCGTTTACGCCACCCAGCTTCGCAATTATTCCGAGGGATTGTCGGCGGCTGTTAACGAAACTCTTAACATCGCTAAAAACACCGGCGTAAGCGTAGAAATAAATCGCTTTCAACCATTGAAAGGATATGAAAAAAAATATTTTGAAGCCGTTTCTTTGATAGAAAAAGAAAAAATGAAAGCTAATATTCATTTTGATGTTTGTCCGACTGAAGTTGGTTTGGTGGAAATTTATACGCTTTTACCGGAATGGGCCAGAAACGGGGGCTTGGAAGCGATGCTCCAAAATGTTATGGCCGCCAACGCCAGAAAACGCATTTTGGAATTTTTAGTAAAATCAAAAATTGAAGACCAGATCATTATCGCCAAAGTCCCGCCGGTTTTAAAATTTCTGATCGGAAAATCATTAAAACAATTCAGTGAAAATCAAAATTTGACGCCAGCCGAAGCTCTGCTGAAACTAATGGAATTGACCCATTTAAGAGCCGAGCTGTGGCTTAAGAATATTGATTTTCAAACTGCTGTCCAAGTTTTGCTTTCGGAAAATAGCATCACCGGCTCCCGTGGAATGGCGGGGTCGTTAAATCTGATTCAGGAAAAAAATTTAATGCCTTTGGAAAAATTCATTGCTAAAGCGACTTCTTTGCCGGCTCGCAAATTCAACATCAAAGAACGAGGATTGATTATTGAAGGATATTACGCCGATATTGTTATTCTACGGAATGGCCAGCCAAGCGAAGCGCTGATCAACGGCTCCGTTGTTTTAGAAAATGGAGAAACTAAAAAGATTCTAGCCGGTAAAATCTTAAAACATATTCAATAACTAAATTAAAATATGAGAGCAAGAACAAAACCTAAAAAGGTTGATTATTTTTTTGTCTCGTTGATTTTTTTACTGACCGCTTTCGGTTTAGTCATGCTATCCAGCGCTTCTTCCGATTTAGGCAAGATGAAATTCAATGACAGCTATTATCATCTGAAACATCAGCTGATTTACGGCTTGAGTCTTGGTCTCGCGGGTTTCTTTATCGCCGCCAATGTTTATTATCGGCGTTGGGAAAAATTGGCTTTGTTTTTTTTAATTGCCAGCATCGGTCTTTTGGGTTTGGTTTTTACTCCTTTGGGAATTTTATCCGGTGAATCCAGACGCTGGCTTGCTTTAGGACAATTTACCTTTCAGCCGTCTGAAGTAGTCAAATTAACTTTTCTGATTTATTTAGCCGCTTGGCTAAGTAAAGATAAAAATAGAGCCAGAAATTTCATTACTGGTTTTGTGCCGTTTTTTTGCTTATTGGCGATTATCGCCGGTATTTTGCTTATCCAGTATTCAACCAGCGCTATTATAATCATTTTAATCACCACGATTGGAGTTTATTTCGTCAGCGGAGCCAGATTGAGATTCATTATGATTTTTGTCTTGATAGGGCTCTTGCTCATATCTTTAGTGGTTCGTTTTACTCCTTATCGGTTTGATAGAATTATGTCTTTTTTAAATCCTCAATCTGATCCTCTGGGCAAAACCTATCAAATTAACCAGACTTTAATGTCCATCGGTTCCGGAAAGATATGGGGCAAGGGCTATGGACAGTCAACGACAAAAATTCATTATTTGCCGGAACCAATCGGCGATTCCATCTTCGCTATTATCGCGGAAGAATTAGGATTCGCGGGAGCGACCGGCCTGATTATTGCTTTCTTTCTTTTAATTTGGAGGAGTTTCGTAATTGCTAAAAAAAGCGCCGATAATTTCGCTAAATTCCTGGCAATCGGTTTCGGTTTATTTGTTGGCTCGCAAACTTTCGTGCATATCGGAGCCCTGACCGGCTTAATTCCCTTAACAGGCGTGCCCTTGCCTTTTATAAGTTACGGGGGGACGGCTTTGGCGGTTTTTTTGACGATGGCCGGAATTGTTACTAACATTTCAAAGCATTCTTAATTTATATCAGCCCGCATTAGTAAACTAGCATTAAATTCAAGCCGCTTGGTATAATATAGATAACTAAATTAATCAAAATATGAAAAAAGCAAGAATTTTATTAACGGCCGGCGGCACCGGAGGCCATATTTATCCTTTGATTTCAGTAGCGGAAGAGCTTCGCCGCTTAGCCGGAGAGCAAAATCGCGACTTGGAAATAAGATATTTCGGGCCAGTCAGCTCTTTAAACAGGGAATTTGAAAGCCGGGGAATAAGGGTAGGAAAAATCATTTCCAGCAAACTGCGGCGTTATTTTTCTTTAAATAATTTTATTGACGCTATTAAATTTATTCTCGGTTTTTTTCAGGCTCTTTTTAAAATTTTTTGGTTTATGCCCGACCTGGTTTTTTCCAAAGGGGGACCGGGGTCTTTAGCAGTTGTTCTAGCCGAGCGATTTTATCAGATTCCGATAATGATTCACGAATCAGACACTATACCCGGCTTAACTAATAGTTTATCGGCTAAATTCGCGAAAAAGATTTTCATCGCTTTTGAGAAAACGGCTCAATATTTTCCGCCGGAAAAAACAATACTGGTTGGCAATCCCATACGAACCAATATTTTAAATAATATCCCCGACAAAGAAACGGCGAAAAAAACTTTTGGTTTTAATCCGGTCGAACCCTTGATTTTAGTAATCGGGGGGTCTCAAGGCGCTTTAAAAATAAATAATTTTATTTTAGACGATCTGGGGGAAATTCTTGATTTAACTCAAATTATCCACCAATCTGGTCCGGCTAATTTTTCAGAAACAAAAAAAGGAACCGATTTTCTGCTTAAAACTCTGGGGGATTTTTATCAAAAGCGTTATCAGTTGGTCGGTTATTTCAATGAAGAAAAAGATTTAAGAGAAGCCTTTGCCGCGGCTGATTTGGTTATTTCCCGGGCCGGCAGCGGAGGCATTTTTGAAATTGCCGCTTTTGGCAAACCGAGTATTTTGATTCCTATACCCGAAGAAGTGGTGGGGGAGCACCAAATTGTTAATGCCTACGAATACGCCAAAACAGGAGCGGCTACGGTCATTGAAGAATCTAATTTCAAGTCAAGTATTGTTCTGGATCAAGCCCGGAAAATTTTAACAGACCCGGAATTACAAAATAAAATGAGCCAAGCCGCCAAGAATTTCGCCAAACCCGAAGCCGCTCAAAAAATCGCCGAGGAAATACTTAAATTACTTTAAATTACGAAATAAAGCTGCAAACAGCGAAAGAATAAATTTTCCTCAACCCGCTCACGCTCCGACCGCGGTCGGAGCTGCGCTTCCGTTTGGGTTTCAGAAAATTCATTCTTTCGCTGTTGACCAAAACGCGCGTTTCGTAATTCAAAGTAAATTGATTTAAAATCAATAAATGCGGGCTTTTTCTTTCCTAAAATAGTCAAAAAGCTTGTTTTAAGCTATAATAAGCTATTATGGCTGACAGTTCTAAAAAAGTAGTTCGGGTGCGGATTGCGCCTTCGCCCACGGGTTTTTTGCATCTCGGGACCGCCCGAACCGCCCTTTTTAATTGGCTTTTTGCTAAAAATCAGAAAGGGACCTTTATTTTGCGGATAGAAGACACCGACCTGGAGCGTTCCGACCCAAAATACGAAAAAGATATTATAGAAAATCTTCAATGGCTGGGTTTAAATTGGGACGAAGGGCCTTTTCGGCAAAGCGACAGACTGGATATTTATGAAAAATATATCAAAAAGCTTCTTCTGGAGAATAGGGCCTATTATTGTTTTTGCACGAAGGAAGAATTGGAGGAAGAAAAAGAAGCAATGCTTTCGCAAGGTTTGCCGCCGAAATACAGCGGAAAATGCCGTCACAGCAAGAATCTTGACCCCTCTCGGCCTTCAGTTATTCGTTTTAAAATGCCGGAGACGGAAGTGATTTTTCATGATTTAATCCGAGGTAAGGTAAAATTCAACACTGGTCTTATTGGCGATATCGTTATTGCCAAAGATTTGCGAACGCCGCTATACAATTTGGCGGTGGTTATTGATGATTTTGAAATGAAAATCAGCCATATTGTCAGAGGCGAAGACCATATTTCCAATACGCCAAAACAAATTATGCTTCAAAACGCGTTAGGTTTTGAAGAACCAATTTACGCTCATTTGCCCTTAATTCTCTCGCCCGACAGAAGCAAGCTCTCCAAGCGTTATCTGGAAACATCAATTGACGACTACCGGAGAGAAGGATATTTGCCGGAAGCATTGATTAATTTTTTAACTCTCTTGGGCTGGCACCCCGAGAAAGACAGAGAAATATTCAGTTTGGAGGAATCGGTAAAAGAGTTCAGCTTAAAACGCATTCAGAAAGGAGGAGCTGTTTTTAATCTGGAAAAACTGGATTGGCT
>JBBTUZ010000080.1:0-3638 GCA_038063495.1 Patescibacteria group bacterium
CCAAAATTTTATCGGCGCGTTTCAAAATAGACTGCGGCAAACCTTTAATTTCATTCCCTAACACCAAACAGAATTTAGAATTTAGAATATAAGATTTAGGGAGTTTGAAATACGGAATGGATTTTTTGCTCTGCTCAACGGCAAAAATTTTATAGCCGTTCTTTTTCAGTTTATCAATTAACACTACCGTTGATTTCACTTTTTCCCAAGCCACGTATTTTTCCGCGCCCAAGGAAACTTTGGTCAATTGCGGCCGGTATTTTCCGAAGCGGTCCAAAGGCCCCGGCGTAATGCCGCCAAGATAAATTTTTTCTATCCCGGCGGCATCAGCCGTCCGAAAAATAGAACCGACGTTATGTAAACTACGGATGTCGTGAAGGATAACGATCATTCTTCCAAATAAATTTTAAAATATAAATCCGCTATTCCATCCGCGTTACCGTAAGAATAGCTATTCGGATCAGACGATCCTTTTACTTTTGTGTCCAGCCATGACCCTGGGCCGCCAAAAGGGATAGTCCGCCCTCTAATGGCAAATTCGTAAATTTTATCACTTTTGGTTGTTATATCGCCGACATCATAAACCATGGTGTTCCATTGGTTTGGCAGACCGAAATCGGCATAATTGGTATAAAAAAGAAGGGTGTAATCAAGAGCGTTATCGGGATTGATTTCTTTCACCCAAACCGAGTGCATATAATTATAGCCATCATTGCTGGATACTTTGAGCTCAATCCTATTAAAAGATCCTTGAAATTCGCTTGGGTTAAGGGATAGTTTTTGGACAATACCAAGTTCAGCGCCCGCTTCATCAGCGTCGCCTAATTGCTGGGCTAGAATAGTTTGCTTGACGGAAGGGATGTCAATTTGCGCTTCGCTTTTTTCAGAACCCAGACCCTCTTTATCAAAAGCCTGGATAGAAAAAATATAAGAACGCCCCCGTTCGTTGATAGAAATTTTTGCTGTTGCGGAGGCGGTTTCTATGGTTAATAAAGTTGAACTTGCTTGGCTAACATCAATAATTTTATAAACCACAGTTGAAGTGGCGCCGTTATAATCCCCTGACGGTTGCCAAACAAGCGCTAATTCTTTGGTTGAAGAACTGTATTGAATTTTGAAATCTTCCGGCGCTGTTGGCGCGGAACGCGGCTCCGGCAAACTGAAATAATTTTGAGGATTGGGTATGTCGCGAATTTCAAAATCATTGGCGCTGTCAGTATCGCAACCATTACCAAAAAATTCGCCGTCATTTTGAGCTGAAACGCACTGATTGTTGTAAAAAGCTTTTCGTTCCAAACTTTTACTGGATGCTATGTCTTGATAAGAGACTTCATCAACAATTTCACCGGCGCTGTCATAAAGAATCACAACATCGTCTTCATAAGCCAGCGGATTGGAATTATTGGTATAAAAAAAATCAGCCGCTGTTGAGCTTGAATAATCAAAATAATTTTGATGAGCGACTAAGAAAAATCTTTTAGCTGGAATAACAGAAGCGGCAGAAAATTTTGAAACCAAATTTAAAGTGGAAGTGGAATTTTGCGAGGTTTTTCTTTTAAGCGACCAATCGTTTAAATCAATTTCTTTATCGGTTGGATTATAAAGTTCAATAAATTCTTCGTTGGAGCGACCAGCGCCATTTCCCGCCATAATTTCACTGATAACAAGGCGGTTAATTCCCGTCGGTTGGACAGAAATTGTCATTGAGGTAGTGGAGCTGGCGTTATTATTGTCGTAAATAATCAGTTGAACCGCGTAATCCCCAGCGGTTTGATAGGAATAAGCGGCGCTTGCTTGAGTGGTGGTTGCTTGACCGCCGTCAAAATCCCATTGGAAAGAAACAATCTGGCCGTCAAAATCCGTAGAAGAAGCGGCATCAAAAGTAATTAAATCTCCGGCATTTGGACTTTGTGGAGTATAAACAAAAAAAGCGTTGGGCGCTTGATTTGCCGCCGAACAATTTTTTGATTGCGTTTTTGGGCTCGGACAAGTTTGAATTTCAAAATCAGAGGCGTTGTTGTCGGTGTCAATAAAAATGTCGTTTTGGAATTTTCTTTGAATACTTTGGCTGGCTAATGGATTAGTTGGGAAAACCAAGCCTTCAGTAAATACATCCTGCGCTTCTCCCCAAGCGATGCTATCAATAATTTGGCCGGTGTCCGCCGCGCCGAAACGAATAGCCACGCCGTTATCGTTGCTGATAGTGGCCGTGGTAGTCGCGTCAGGCGTCGCGGAAATATCCGCGTAGCCGTTGTTCGCCCAAAGATAATAACTATTTGCTGGAATGTAAACATCAGCTGTCCAAGATTTTATACCGGTATCGTTAATGCCGGTTTTGGTTCTTTTTGCCAACCGATAGCCGTTTAAATTAACTTGAAAATCATTGGGATTGTATAGTTCAATGAAATCGTTTTCGGTTTTGCCGGTTCCGCCATTAATTTGAATTTCAGAAATTAAAATTTTTTCCGGTTTTGAATTATTAACTGTTTCTTGTTGAGTGTTAGAAACCGAACCACTACCGCCGCCGCCTCCGTTAGAAATAGTTGGCGCTGAATTCTCCGCTTTCGGCGTGCCAAGAATATTATTTTGAGCAATGCCGTTATAATTATGCCAAGAAAAATCCAAGGAGCGTTCCATAGAGCGTTTTTGAGCGCTATCACCAGCTGGCCAATCAGGATTGGCCAAAACCTCATCAATCAAACCGCAATTATTACTAAAAAGCCGCAAACCCTCATTTGCATTGGAAAGAACGCCGGTATAGATTTTATCAGCGATAATGTTCGGCGCCGAATTATCATCTGTGCGCTCCAAAAGAAAAAATCCGCCGGCCGAAATTTTATCGCTATTTCCAAAAGTAATTTTAATTTGTTCGCCTTGATCAATTAATTGCCAGCCGCTTAAATTAATTTCGCTGCCGGAAATATTTTTTAATTCAATCGATTCGTCATTGGCGCTGCTAATTGTTCCCATCCAGGCGACTTCATTAATAATTATTCCTTGGCGGCTGGGTATTTGATTATTGACGAAAACGCAGGCTTGCAAAGCGATATTGTCGCTTGAAATTTTATTTTGGTTTGAAATAAAAAGCTGGTTTTGAATTGTTGAAACTAATGTCTCTTGATTTAATTCCCGGGGTCCGTCTTCTTCTATTTCTTCCAAAATATTTATTGCTGTTTCTTGTTTTTTCGCAAAAGTTGGTTGAGAATTTTCTTTTTTTGGCGTACCGTCAATGATAACTGAAGCATGCCAGTTTAAATCACCGCTATTGCGTTCCATTGTTTTTTTAGCGATATTATCACCGGCCAGCCATCTGGAGCTAACCAAAACTTCATCAATAAAACCGCATTCGCCGTCAAATAATTTTAACCCTTCATCGGTGTTTGAAAGAACGCCGCTATAAACCAAATCGGCTTTTACCGAAGAAACCGTTTCGTCTCCGTTCCTTTCTAAAAGAAAAAACCCGCCAGCCGGAATAATCGTATTTTTATCAAAAACAATTTTTATCTGCCCGGCTTTGTCTAAAATTTGATAACCGGAAATATCAACCGCGCTGTCAGAGATATTCTTCAATTCAATCCATTCATCATCGGCATTGTTTGTTCCACCCATCCAAGCCACTTCGTTAATAATCAGTTTTA
>JBBTUZ010000081.1:0-1723 GCA_038063495.1 Patescibacteria group bacterium
TACTGAAATTGCCATCGCCGGGGTTTTGATAGCTTTTATCTTGAGCAATTCCGGTTGGGGAGAGCGATTATCCGCCCAGGCCTTGGCGGCGGCTAAAGCCGGCACGGAAGACGCTTTGATAAAAATAACGGTGGACAAGGATTATTTTAGCGCCCCTACAGGATATAGTTTTTCTGTAGACAATCGGGTCGCGGAAGTAGTTGTAACCAAGGATCCGGTGGGATACCCGTCAGGCGTCCATCGGATAATTTCTTCGGGAAAAGCCTTGGGACGCCAGAGAAAATTAGAAACGATTTTGGTTGTTGACAATGATACCGGCAAAGTTGATTTAAAATCAACCAAGGAAATAGAATAAAGAGCTTTTTATGATAAAAAAAATTTTTTCTTTTCTTCAGCGGTTGAGTTCCCAGCCTTTGGTGGGGGGGCTGGAAATAAGCGATTCAGCGATTCGCTTCTTACAAATTGAAGGAGAAAAAACAAAAACCGCTTCCTTGCGTTTGCCGCCGGGGATTGTTTTAGACGGGAAGATTAATGATCGCCAGAATTTTTTAGCCGCTTTGAAAGCCGTTCGTCTTCAATTAGCCGGGTTAAAAACCGGTCAAAAAGTTCATGTTATAGTTTCTTTGCCCGTTTCGGTTGTTTACAGTCAGTCTTTTAATATCCCGACAATAAGTCAAGAGAATATTAAAGAAGCGGCAGAATTGAATCTCCAGATGATTTCGCCAATTAGCTTGGAAAAAGCTTATTCAGATTGGCAGGTTGTCAATCCCGATATCAATCATCAAAAGGAAATCTTGGGAGCTTTTGCCGAAAAAGTCATAGTTGATGACTATGACCGAATTCTTCGCGAAAGTGGATTTTTGCCGGTAGCTTTTGAATTCCCCGCTTTTTCTTTAACGCGGTTGGTCAAGGAATTGGGCCCGGCGATAGACATGGATAAATCTTATTTGTTAGTTAATGTTTCAACTGACGGTTTGAATTTTTTAATTACTAAAAAAGGGGAATTGCATTTCAGCCATTTTCTTTTTTGGCGAACGCTCCAGGGAGAAAAAAGGCAGATTGCTTCCTCTGATTTTAAAAATATTATTTCCCAAGAAATTCAAAAGATTATTAATTTCGTTTCCACTGATTTTGAAGAATCGTTGGAAGGGGTAATAATTATGGCGCCGGCCATGGAGAAGGAAATAGAAGAAATAATTAAAGAAGAATTTGGTCTTAAGACAATCCCTTTGCGGCTTAGGCGTTATAATGATTTTTCGGCTGTTTGGTTTGTAGCTTTCGGTTCAGCATTGCGCGGTTTAATTTCCCGCCGTCAAGATGTTTTAATTAGCTTAAGTTCCAGCAATGTTATTGAGGAATTTTATCACGAACAGGCTTTGTCCTTCATCGCTCTTTGGAGAAATATCTTTTTTGTTTCCTTGGCGGTGTTGCTGATTGTTTTCGGCGGGATAGATATTTTTTTTAATCGGATTCAAAATAATATCAAAAATCAGCTTTCCGCGTTAGTTGCCTATCCTCAAATTAAAGAAGTGGCCGCGCTTCGGGGGAAAGCCGAGTTTTTTAACGAATCCGTGGCCTTGATTTCTGCGGCTAAGAAATCTATTTTTGATTGGTCTTCGTTTTTTAAACAATTGAATGATTTAGCCGGGAATCAGATTGTTTTTGATCAGATTCTTGTTCAGTCGTTGACAACGCCCATAAAAATTAAAGGCCGGGCTGATAA
>JBBTUZ010000082.1:0-3481 GCA_038063495.1 Patescibacteria group bacterium
ATTAAATTTTGATTTAAGCTCTGTGAGTATTTTTTTTACAAAGCCGATATCATCGACACTTGTGTCACGAGCGGCGCCACAACAATTGCCGGCGTTAAAAGTACGATTATTGGGCTTGCCTGGTTCACTAATACCATTCGGATAGACGACAATAAAACCAGCTTCATCGGATTTTTCATTCATAAGAGCGGTGCCAATTTGGTTTTCGGCATTACCACCACCACCGTGAAAATTAATAATAAGCGCTGTCGGCGCAGTACCGTCATATAGGCCGGGCGCATGCACGATAAACGCGCGCTCCAGACCGCCATAGATAAGCGAAAAATTGTAATCGCCCGCTACAAGCGTGTATTTTGAAGTTGTCGTGTTGCTATTCGTCGTACTGGTTGAAGTTGTCGTGTTGCTATTCGTCGTACTGGTTGTATTATCATTTTTTTGCGTAACAGGGGACTGGGTTGCTCGGCGTTCTCTGGCAAAGCGAACGCCAAAAATAAGAAGCGTAACTGCGAGAATGA
This sequence comes from Patescibacteria group bacterium, assembly GCA_038063495.1. Classification (GTDB taxonomy): domain Bacteria; phylum Patescibacteriota; class Minisyncoccia; order UBA6257; family MFKM01; genus MFKM01. Next base: position 516 of record JBBTUZ010000082.1, read on the forward strand.
TAATAATTATTTTTTTCATATGGTCGAAAAAAATTTTTGAGTTTTTTTGACAAGATTTTTTGCTCTGGCTAAAAATTTACTGGCTTCTAAAATTTCAATCAAAACAGGCATGTTGTTCTTGGTAAAATGGACAACAACATTACCAATTTCTTTGGCAAAATCAATCGGTTTATTGGTGATTTCCCACATCAAAACATCTGCCTCTGGTTCGTATGAAATTTTTGTTTTATTTTTGTTTTTCATATTGTTTTCTTCTGCCAGGATAAAAAGTAATTATTTTTATCACGCCAAACTCTTTTTTATATACTACTCTCAAAACATGAACTTTGTCAATTTTTCGTTGGGCAATTAAAAGAGGCAAATGTGAATTATCAATTAAATCTGATTTTTCTATGGTTTTTAAAACTTGTTTTTCAGTAATTAAAAATTTATGTCTTTTTAGAATTTCAAACTTATTTCTAGCGTGTTTGGTAAAGATTATCATAAATTAATATGGTGGTGCCCGGGGTGGGAGTCGAACCCACAAACCTTTAGGGTCAAGGATTTTAAGTCCTCTGCGTAAACCATTCCGCCACCCGGGCAATTCAGAGGCCTAGTCCGGACTTGAACCGGGGCATAGGGGTCTTGTCTCGCTGCGCGAGATCCCGCACCACTGCCTCTTGGAGGCGCGAGGGAGAATCGAACTCCCGCATAGGGGTTTTGCAGACCCCCGCCTTACCACTTGGCTACCGCGCCATATTTCTTTTTCAATAATTCTTTTTGTTGCTGTTTGCTACTTTACCGCGCGACCATTAACTAAATTCTAATCGCTAATTTCTAATTTGTCAGCGTTCAATTCAAACTCAATTCTCGGCACTTGTTTGATATTAATCTTTTTCATCAACGAATATTGAAGAAAAGATTTATTTCTTTCCAATATATCCAGCGCCTCTTTGGCGGCAGTAGCCGGAATAATCCCCAATTTAATCTTGGCTTGTCTCAAATCGTTAATTACTTCCACCCCGACAATGGTTACTAATGTTGACTTCGGAAATTCTACTTCCCGCAAAATCATTTTCCCCAATTCCTCCTGAATCAAATTAGCTAACCGCAGGTTTCGATAATTCATAAAATTTCAATTTGTCTCCGATTTTAATTATATCATCGGCTTCAACTAAAAGACCAACCTCTTTGCCCGTTCCCGCTTCGGCAACATCTTTCTTCCCTTCCTGGAGGTTCAAAATTCGGCCCTTAGTAAAATTTTGTTCGTTCCTCCAGACTTCAAATTTTTGCTGATTTTTTACCGATCCCCCGCTAATCCGGCCGCCGATTACCTGTTTCTTGCCCTGGGCGCTAAAAATAGCCAGTATTTCCAACTCGCCGACAAGATTAAGCTTGTCAAATGAATTCAGATAATCTTCCAGTTTTTTTAACAATTCATAAATTATTTCAGAAATAATTACCGTCACCGAAGAAAATCTTTGTGAATTTTCAACTGCTTGGTCCAATTTGACCCTGAAGCCGATGATTATGGCTTGGGCGCTAATTGCCAATTTAAAATCGCTTTCGTTAACGCGACCAACGCTTTGGTTTAAAATTTCAATGGATTCCTTGACTGACGGAGTGGATTTTATCACATCGCTTAAAGCCTCCAAGGCGCCGGCATTGTCCGCCTTTAAAATTAATTTTATTTTTTTCGGACCGGTTTCAATTTTAGCGTTTGACAATTTTTTTATTTTCGGCAAAAAAACTTCAGTCAACCCGGCAATCGTTTCTCCGGTTGAAAATTCTTCTCCGATTTGCGGCGAAGATTCAAAGCCCAAAATCAAAGCCGGAGCGCTGGGCTCCAAAGCGTCAACTTTCGCTCCCAAAAAATTTTCCAAAAATTTTATTTTGCCATGGGCGCTTTGAGTAGCGATGTTTTCGCCTAGTCGCAAAACTCCGTCTTTCACGATAACGCTGACAATTACCCCCCGGCGATTATCAAGCTGGGTTTCAATAATTATTCCTTTGGCTTGAGTCCGAGAATCATATTTTAAATTTTCTAATTCCGCCGCCAGCAAAACAAAATCAAGTAATTCTTGAATTCCTTCGCCAGTTTTGGCTGAAATCGCCTGCCAAGAAACATTGCCGCCATACCCTTCAAGTAAAATGCCCGAAGTCATCAATTCATTTTTAACTTTCTCCAAATTAATATTGGGTTTATCAATTTTATTGATGGCGACCACGAAAGGAAGTTTCGCTGTTTGAATGTGGCTAAACGCTTCTTGGGTTTGGGGCTTGACTCCTTCATCGGCGGCCACCACCAAAATAGCCAAGTCCGCCACTTGAGTTCCCCGAGCCCGCATTTTAGAAAAGGCCTCGTGCCCCGGAGTGTCAATAAAAGTTATTTTTTTGCCCGAGTGTTCAATTTCATAAGCACCAACCGACTGGGTGATGCCACCGGCTTCTTTGGCCGTAACATTGGTTTTGCGGATATAATCCAAAAGGCTGGTTTTCCCGTGGTCAACATGGCCCATCACCACCACAATCGGCGGCCGTTTTTCTATTTTTTCAGTTGTGCTTTCCTGCTCCGTCATTAAATGAAAATAACAGAAAAACAAATAAATAACAAATTACGATTTTTCTGCCCTCGAATTAGTATAGAAATATAAATGAACCGTTTAAAGATAAACGCGTAAGATTTATGATACATCGATACAAAATAGGAAATAAGCTATATATTTATAAAAAATTAAATTTTTTTAGCGCTTCTCCTCCTCTTATAAATTCAGTTTTTGCTATTTTAAAAAAACTTGGTTTCGGGCCAAAGCTGGGATACAATAACAAAAGCATTTGGCTTAATAATCAACGTGATGTAGATTGTTATTTTAAATCAGTGAAAACGCATAATCCAAAACACAAAGCCAGATTATTAAGGTGAGGTGGCCGAGAGGCTGAAGGCGGCAGGTTGCTAACCTGTTATACGGGTTTAAATCCGTATCGAG
>JBBTUZ010000083.1:0-2661 GCA_038063495.1 Patescibacteria group bacterium
GTAAATATCGCCCACCAACTCGGCTGGCGCCGTTTCAATCACTTTTTTTATGGTTTCTTGCAAGGCCCGAAGGGAGCGGTGGAGCGCCGCTCTGATTTGGCTGTCTTTGACGATAATTTCTTTTGGCAAACCGCTTGATATGTCGCGGCCGCGGGCCATCACTTCCAGTTTTTCCGATTGGGGGATGGCCGAGCCGACGCCGATTTTTATTTCTTCAGCGGTCGGCCCGCCGATCATTAATTTAAACTCATCGCGAATAAACTTGATAATGTCTTCGTCAAACTGGTCGCCCGCCACCTTCAAACGCTCGGAAACAACCAGCCCGTTAATTGAAAGAATAGCCACTCCGGTTACGCCCGCTCCGATATCCACTATCAGCCGGGCGCTGGGTTCGTTAATTTCCAAACGGGAACCTAAAGCCGCCGCCACCGGTTGAGGCACCAAAAAGACGCTGCTGGCTCCGGCATTTTTGAAAATATCTTCTACTGATTTCTGTTCCACTTCCGTTAAATTGGTGGGAACGCTGGCGATAATCCGGGTAGCCAAAGACCAGGGCGTGGTTTTGCTCAAAAACCGGCGAATCATTTCTTGAGCGATATCAAAATCAGAAATAACTCCGTTGACTAATGGTTTAATGGCGCTGATATGGACAGGAGTTCGGCTAAACATTTTTTTAGCTTCCCGGCCGACCGAAATCACCCGATTAGTCCGATTATTAAAAGCGACGATTGACGGCTCGTTTAAAACAATGCCTTTATTGGCTAAGTAAACGCGGGTATTAGCCGTTCCTAGATCAATGCCGATGTTTTTTTGAAAAATATTCATAGTTTTAATTTAATTTTTTTTATTGCTTCTTCTAAATTTAGGATTTCTGTTTTTTCCTGGCCTCTTCTTTTAAGCTCAACTTTTTTGGCGATATGGGTTTTCTCGCTGACCACTAATCGCCAAGGAATGCCGATAAGATCGGCATCGGTAAATTTTTCACCGGCAAAAACTCCTTCGCGGTCATCGTATAAAACTTCCAAAGAAGCTTTTTCTAACTCCTGATAAATTTTTTCAGTGAAAATCCGAAGAGGTTTTGTGGTTTTGCCGATTTCTAAAAGATGAATGTCAAAAGGGGCGATTTCTTCGGGCCAAATAATGCCAAAAGCGTCATTATGGGCTTCAACCGCCGAAGCCATCAGCCGTCCGAGGCCGATTCCGTAGCAACCCATAATAATGGGTTTCCGATTGCCGTCTTTGTCAATAAAATAAGCTCCCAATTTTTCCGAATATTTTGTTTTTAATTTAAAGACATGACCGTTTTCAATGGCCTGGCCGTTGAGAATTTTGCCGCCGCATTCCCGCCCGTCCGGCAGGCGGGTCGGACATTTTTCCAAAGTTTTTTTGTCTAATTTTTCTTCATTGATCGCCCAGTCGCACTTGGCGCAATAAAAAATTTTATCCTCGCCGGTATCGCAAAGCATCATAAACTCATTGGAAACATCTCCGCCGATTGACCCTGACGAAGCTTCGGCGATTTTAGCATCAAATCCGCAACGGTTGAAAATCTTTTTATAGGCGCCGATTACTTTCTGGTAATAAATATCCAGGTCTTCTGAAGAAGTATGGAAAGAATATAAGTCTTTCATTAAAAATTCTCTGACCCGGAGCAAGCCGCCGGTAGAGCGGATTTCGTTGCGGAATTTGTTCTGAATTTGGTAAAGATAGAGAGGCAAGTCTCTGTAAGAATTGACGAATCGGCCGACCAAGTCGGTGATGACCTCTTCATGGGTAGAACCAAGCGCCAGGTCTTTTTCGTGCTGGTCTTGGAATTTGAAAAGCGGGGGCTCCATTTTGTCCCAGCGGCCGGTTTTTTCCCAAATGGTTTTGGGCTGAAGCGCGGGCAAGAAAACTTCCTGGCCAGCGATGGCGTTTATTTCTTCGCGGATAATATTTTCAATTTTCTTGTGGACTCGCCAACCCAAAGGCAGAAAAGAATAAACGCCGGCCATTAATTTGTCTATAAAATTAGCCCGGATTAAAAGTCGAGCGTTTAAAGAAATTTCGTCTTTGGGATATTCCTTTTGAGTTTTAAAAAATAATTTTGACTGGCGCATAAGAATTTTATATAAATTTTATACTCTATTCATTCTACTCCTTCAATAAACCCAAGACAAGTAAAAAAACCGCCTTTTTGGCGATTTTTAAATACCCGTCAATTGAATTATGATAGGGCTTTTTTATAACAAAGTTTTGCCAGCAAATTCTAAAACCTCAGAATTTCTAACAAGAATAGTGCGATTGGTAGTGAATGTTAATCCTTTATTAGGATTACTTTCAAAGCCAAAATAAACTCTTTCAATTCCTCTTTTTTTTAATTCTAAAATAGCGGGTTGTAAATCGGAATCAGAACTACCTATAATTGCTGTTTTTAATTCTTTGTCACAAGCCAAAGTAACCATATCTACCGCAATTCTTACGTCCACGCCTTTTTCTCTAAAAGTTAATATTTTGTGCCCCCTTATGCACTTTTCTATATGACCCCTTACTCTGCCAGCAAGAACAACTTCAAAACCTTGATTTTGCAAATGAGTTTTAAGCAATCTTTGTTTTTCTATAAGCTCTTTTGATTTTTTGACAGTTTCGGGGTGCTCTATTAATTTCCCAAAATAAAATATT
>JBBTUZ010000084.1:0-1969 GCA_038063495.1 Patescibacteria group bacterium
CTTTTTCCTAGGGAAAGAATCACGATTTACCCCGAACCATATCTTATTTTCAACAATAAGCTGTTTAAGGTTTTCCTGAGAATATACCCAGTGCTTTCCAGTTGGGACATTAAATATTTTTCCTGTGGGTCCCAATATATCAAATCTTCCATTTGATCTTTCTTCATTGGCTACCAAGTCACCCGATTGCCACGGCCCGCGTGGATCGTTATCTGGATTCTTGTATCTTTCATCCATTTCGCTAGTCCTGTCCAAAAGATTAAAACTTACGGTTTCAATATTGCTTGCGTATAAAAGAATATAGTCATGGTTAACAGAAATATGACGAGCGTCATTCTTAATACTATGTATTTTTTGCCAGACCATAGTTGATACATAGTTTTTCCGACCAAACACCTCATCACAAAGAACCTTTAAATAATGGCTCTCGTCATCATCTATTGAAATCCAGATACTACCTTGGGTAGGATGCAAAAGTTTTTTCAAAATCTCCAATCGTGGTCGTATCAAACTAAGCCAAGTGGAGTGTTCGAGATTATCATCATAGTGTTCAAAAGCACTGCCGGTGTTGTAGGGCGGATCAATATAAATACATTTAATACGTCCGGCAAAGTCTTGCTCGAGGGCTTTGAGCGCAAGGAGGTTATCGCCGTGGATGAGCATGTTCTCGGCCGACTTATCGCCATAGGACTTGTTCGGGTCCTCAATCAAAATCCTCGGCTCGAGTTTAAGTTCCTCGTCCTTGCCGATCCACGTTAACTCTAGTTTTTGCTTTTTATTAGTCATATATTTTGCTTAAAAGTGTTGTTTTGCATAGGTTTACTTGGTTTAAGGTTATCCGCATTTGCTTGACTTATGCCGACCGCTTGGTATATACTTCAGGTAATGGATCGGGGTGTCCCCGGTCGGCAAGAGGTCCCGCAAGGGACTTTTTGCATTTATGGGAATATCTTCAACCCATACCCCTCAACCCTACCACTACTGCCTTTCCTCAATTTTCCCTCGATAATCTTGAAAGGGATATAAGGCTCTTCAGAATTGAGGACATGCCGGGCAATAGGATACGCACATAGGTCGGCAATTTGCAGGCCGACGTTATTATCCCTTTTTGCCATCATTTTGAAATCGACTATGCGTTGCTTGAACCGGTCGGCATTTACATGATACGTACCTCGATCTATCACGCTGTTATAGTGCGCCAATAACTGCTTGTCTTCTTTTTTGCCACGCTTCTCGATAGTGATTGATACGGTCGAAATAGTGCTATTTTGATCCGTACAAAAAACTAACCGTTCAAGAATGTAAGAAAGGCAAATTGTGTAAGGATTATTAGCAAGCTTCCCATATTTTTCAACGTGTTTCTTTTTATCTATTGCCACTGCGATAGCGGTAAAATTCGCACCGGAGATGATTGTGTTTAAGCGTTCATAAAATTTCTTTTTTAGCTCTAAGTCAAAGAGTATTTGAAAAGCACCGTCACACTTACGAATATCTCGAGAATGGAGAATAACTTCGGTGGTATTAAAAAATTCCTGCTTGAAAGCGTTTATCTCTTGGGTAATTTTTTCATATTCAGCGGACTCAAAAAGACAGCCCGCCAAAAGGAATATGGGAAAACTTTCATCGACAAAACTTAGGCCGTGATCGCCAGTTTCATCCATAAAAAAGTGAAATTCTTTGTTGTTTAGTATGCTTGTCATATTATTCGTATTTTATCATTTTTTTAACTGATTACCTTTTGTAACCGGTTCCAGCTGTCGACAAAGTGTCGATGACTGAGTTCTCCGGAGTTTCCGGATAACTGCTGATCACACTACCTTCCACCGGATAGTAAACAGTGGATTGAGCTTTGATTTCTGTTTTAATTGAGCCTCGACTTGCCCAATAAGCTTTTCCTTTCTGCCCTCCACCTCATCTTGCGCCTCGTACAGTTTCTTGCGCATCTCGTTACGCTTCTTCTCCATATCCT
>JBBTUZ010000085.1:0-3805 GCA_038063495.1 Patescibacteria group bacterium
TGTTGATCGTTATCGCCATCTTGGCGATTTTAGCCACTACCGTGGTTTTGGTTTTGAATCCGGCTCAAATTTTGGCTCAAGCCAGAGACGCCCAAAGAATTTCTGATTTGAGCAGCGTCAAGAGCGCCATCGCTTTATATTTGGCGACAGCAACTACCCCGGCTGTATCTGCCCTAGCTACTTGCACGGTGGCTGGTTGCATGGGCGTAGCAGTTAACGATGGCCCGTTTGATGGTATTTTAGAATCACTTAATACTACCACTGGAGTGCTTGGCGCTGGTTGGGTGTTGGTTGATTTGTCGGGGACGGCCGGCGGTTCTTCTTTGTCAGCCTTACCTGTTGACCCGACTAATCTTGGCAACTTTTTTTATGCCTATAGAGGCACAGCTGGTCTGACTTTTGAACTTGACAGCAGATTAGAAAGCCAGAAATACCAGACTATGATGGTAAACGACGGCGGAAATAGAAGCACCTGCTCAACATTTATTGAAGCCACTTGTTATTACGAAACCGGCACCGTTGTGTCTTTGTAGGTTTTTTGCTAGATGGTTTGTTAAGAATTTTATTTTAACAATCTCAAAAATCCCGCCCCTCCTTGAAGGGGCGGGATTTGTTTTAATAATTTGTTTTGATAATTGAAAAAATTTGATATAATGTAATTGCGGTAATTATCGTAATTTAAGTAATTTGCTTGATGTAAATATCTCGCGATAAATTTAAGCTCTATGCTTTCTCTCCCCATTTCAAAATTAAAGAAACTTATAATTGACGAAGGCTTGATTAAGCTTGAAGAATTTGACCGGTTGGCTTTAGAAGCTGAAAGAAAAAAACAAAGCTTAACAGACCTTTTGATTTCGCAGGGCTTTATCACCAGAGATTATTTCTACGATATTTTAACGAAGTCTCTAAAGATAGAAAGAGCTTCTTTAAGGAATAAAAAAATTGACGAAGAAGTTTTAAATCTTTTGCCTCGGGAGCTGGCTCAATCTCGGCGGGCTTTGGTTTTTCAGCGGCAACCGGACGGTTCTTTGGATGTCGCCTTGGAAGACCCCACTAATTTAAATACCTTGGATTTTCTCCAGCATCGTTTAGGGGCAAGGATTAACCCTTTTTTGGCTACCGATGATGACTTGGGTTGGGGCTTTTCCGCCTATGAAGCCCGCTTGGCCCAGGATTTTAAAAAAATAATTGAAGAAAGCGTTGAGGCTTCTTTAAATTCCCGGCTGGAAGGCGGAGAAAAATTAGTTGAAGCGGCCGCCGAGCTGCCAATTGTGGCTATCGTGGACAATCTTCTGGCTTATGCCGTTTCTCTTCGGGCTTCAGATATTCATTTGGAAATCACCGAAGAAAATGTTTTAGCTCGTTTTCGCATTGACGGCATTCTTCACGAGATTTTGAGAATTCGCAAGGAAGCTCAACCGGCGATTGTCGCTCGGATTAAACTTTTATCTGGTTTGAGAATTGATGAACATTCCAGGCCGCAGGATGGCCGTTTTCGTTTTCAAAGCGGCCAGCAATTTATTGATATTCGGGTATCCGTGATGCCGACTTTCCACGGCGAAAAAGCGGAAATGCGGTTATTGACCGCTTCCCAGAAACCTCTTTCTTCCGGCGAATTGGGGCTGTTGGAAGACCACGCCAAGGCCCTGGAAGAAAATGCCAGAAAGACATTTGGAATGCTTTTGGTTTGCGGCCCGACCGGTAGCGGTAAAACCACCACTCTTTATTCAATTCTGAATAAATTGAATCGGCCGGAGGTGAATATTGTTACTCTTGAAGACCCCATTGAATATAATATGCGCAATGTCAATCAGATTCAGGTTAATCCGGCCGCTGACATTACTTTTGCCAACGGCTTGCGGGCAATTTTGCGGCAGGACCCGAACATCATAATGGTGGGTGAAATTCGCGATAACGAAACGGCGGAAATAGCGGTTCATTCGGCTCTGACCGGCCACCTGGTTTTAACCAGTCTTCATACTAATGACGCCGCTACGGCTATTCCCCGATTGGTAGATATGAAAGTCCCTCCGTTTTTGGTAGCGGCCGTTTTAAACTTGGTCGCGGCCCAGCGTTTAGTGCGTAATATCCATCGGGACTGCGTTGAGTCTTATGCTCCGGAAAAAGAAATTCTGGAAGTTATTCGCAAAGAATTGGCTGAAATCGGCTTGGAGTCAAAAGATATTCATCTTCCCAAAATTTTTTATCGCGGCAAGGGTTGCCAAGCTTGTAATTTTACCGGTTATTTCGGAAGGTCGGTTATTTTTGAATTATTGGAAGTAAATAGCGAGGTTAGAAAATTGATTGTCAGTTCGGAATTTTCTTTGGATGCTCTTAAGAAATTGGCCAATCAACAAGGAATGATTACGATGTTTGAAGACGGATTGAGAAAAATTGAACGGGGAATTACGACGATAGAAGAAGTGCTTCGCGTCATACGAGAATAAATGCTAAAATTAATTTGGATAAGATCAAGGAATTTGAAAATTTAAACGCCATATTTAAATTTTATAATTTTATATTTTATGAGATTTCATTACATAGCCAGCGAACCCGCCGGTAAAATTATTGAAAACGAAATTGAAGCTCAAGGCATAGCTGAAGTTTTAGAATTTTTGGCCGGCCGGGGATTAAAGCCGGTTAATATTAAAGTTGTTAAAGGGCTCAAAGCGGTTGGCGGCCAGGGTGTTTTTGGGGCGTCAATCACCGAAACCGACAAAATCTTCTTGACGAGATATTTGGGGCTGATGCTTAAAGTAGGCACCGATCTTTTTCAGGCTCTTGATGTTTTGATGACTGATTTTGATAAACCGGTTATCAAGGCGTTTTTGAGCGAAGTGCGTTCTAATTTGGAAAAAGGCCAGCCGTTTTATCTTTCTTTCGCCCGATATCCGCGATTTTTTAATCCGGTTTTTGTCAATTTAATAAAAGCGGGGGAAATTTCAGGCAATCTGGATAAAATTCTGGAAGATTTGAGCGTTACCTTGGAAAAACAGCAGGAGATTAAAAGCCGCATTCAGGGAGTTTTAATTTATCCGGTTTTTCTTTTGGTGGCTTCGTTTTTGATTTTGTTTTTTCTGGTTACTTTCGCTCTTCCGAAAATTGCCGGCGTTTTTGAAGGCAGCGGCTTTAAGGCGCCTTTATTTTCAAGAATTGTTTTTGCCGTGGGGGCGTTTTTCGGAAAATACGCTTTGTTTGTCGCCGCTATTTTAATTATGGGAGTTGTCGCCATTTTTTATTTTTATAAAACCTCGCTTGTTTTTCGGCGTTTCGTTTTTAATTTGATAAACCGCTTGCCCCTTATTCGCGGCGTGATTGCCGAAATAGCTTTACAGCGTTTTGCCTCAACTCTGGCTTCTTTGATAAAGGCCGGCTTGTCTTTCACTAAAGGGATAGAAATTACCGCTCAAGCCGTTGGCAACGAAGAATTGAAAATGGCTCTTCTTCGGGTTGCCCAAGAAGGAATGGCCACCAAAGGGCTGAAGGTCAGCGAAGCTTTCAGGAGAGAGCCGATTTTCCCCAGGGTAGTGGTCAATCTTATTTCTATTTCCGAAAAATCCGGCCACATTGAAAATGTTTTAATGACTCTTAGCGGTTTTTACGAGAAAGAAGCCGATACGGCAATAAAATTTATGGTTACTTTGCTTGAGCCGGCCCTTCTTATGATTATGGGCGTTATCGTGGGTGTGATCGCTCTGGCCATCATTGTTCCGATTTATCAGTTGACCGGCAACTTTTAAAATGTTTTTGAAAAGTCGCCTCAAGTCTTATTTAACAGGGTGCTCAATTTTATGAATAAATTTTT
>JBBTUZ010000085.1:3815-5125 GCA_038063495.1 Patescibacteria group bacterium
TTTTAATTATGCCAAAAAAACTTTTTCTCAAAGCGAGGCTCGAGGAGCGAGCGGGCATGGTTTCCCGACCGCAGTCGGGAAGAGCGAGCGACGAAAGCCAGCGAGCGAACACGCTGGGGGAGCGAGCGGTAGTCTTGAGAAAAAGTTTTTTGGCTGATCGGATTACGGGGTTTACTTTAATAGAGCTTTTGATAACGGTTGCCATTTTGGCGGCGATCGCGGCTATCGGCGGCATTAATTTGTTCAGCTACTATAGCCGTCAAAATCTGGGATTAAGCGCTGAAGAAATTACGGCTATGATTAGGGATGCTCAAAACAGGACTCTTGTCCAGCAAGACGGCAACGCCGACGATCAAGGAGATCAATGGGGCATTCATTTTGAAAACAAGATTTCAGCTCCGGATTTGGCGCAACTTTTTTGTTGCGGTTCAAGCTACGCTTTGGGAACTGTTGTTGGCACTTACAATTTGCGAACGGGCGTTGAACTAACCGACCCCAGCGAAGGCAATTCTAAAGACATTATTTTTTCCAGATTAACCGGTTATCCTGGCGCCGCCACTTCCATTACCATTGCTTTAAAAAACAGCCCATCAGTTTCTTCCATTATTACCGTCAGCGCGATTGGACAGGTGTTGCAGTAGCCGTTAGAATAAATATGATTCAAGTTTATGATTTATGATTCAAGAAAAAAAGGGCAAGCTTTGATTGAAGTTCTTGTCGGATTATCCGTTGCCGGAATTTTAATAAGCGCGGCGACTGTGGCGATCGTGGCGATTTTGCGTTCCAGTCTGGAAACCAAGAATTTTCAAATCGCTTCTTCTTTGGGCCAGGAATTAATAGATAATATTAAAATAGTGGCCGAAGCCGACTGGCGCGATCTTTACGATTTAAGCAAAGGGCCGGACACCCAATATCATGTAGAAACTTCGGGGACGGCGTTCGTTATTTCCCCTGGCGTTGTAACCACCGTTGATAACATTACTTACACCAAATTTTTTTCCATAGAGAATGTTAAGCGTTTGAACGGAATTATCAGTACCGAATCCTCGGCCGTTGACGACCCTTCCACCCAAAAAATTGTCAGCCATATTCAATGGCCCAGCGCTGACCGGACTGCCGAGGCGATTTTGACGGTTTATTTGACTCGTTGGCGCAATTCTATTTCCCGCCAGACTGATTGGTCGGGAGGAAACGGCCAAGCGGGACCGGTTACCGAATTAAATAAAAAATTTACTTCTTCTGTAAACATTGATCATTCTTCAACCGCCGGATCAATTGTCATTCAGGGATTTTAAGGTTTAAAATTAATT
>JBBTUZ010000086.1:0-12045 GCA_038063495.1 Patescibacteria group bacterium
TTTCCGCCATATTATCCTGATAAAAACACATTTTGCACTTGGCATTGCAGTTTGCGGTGACAAAAAATATCACATACGAAGGGTAATTAAGCGTCTTCAGCCACCTGAAAATTTTATTGAGCATTTTTTTATTATCTTGAATTACAAAATGTCTATTTTGCGAACAGCGGATAAAAAAAATTTTCTGACCTGCCTGCCGGCAGGCAGGAACCCAAACGGAAGCGCAGCTCCGATGGAATCGGAGCGTGAGCGGGTTGAAGAAAAATCTTTTTGTCCGCTGTTCGCGGTGTAGTTTTGTAATTCAAGGTCATTGTGTATGATTTCTAATAAATTTAGCGTAAAGTTCTTTCAAAATAAAAGAAATCGGCAATATTTTAGCGGCCAAAAACAGCATTTTATTGTAAAACCCGGGGATAATTCTTATTTTATTTTTCCCCAAACCCTCAAGGCCCAGCTTGGCCACCAAAACAGGGCTCATGCCTTTAGTCCATTTTTTTACCTTTCCGGAAGTAGCGCGCTCCACAAACCGCGAGTGAGTGTGGCCGGGATAAACTCCGGACACATAAACGCCGTAAGAAAGCGCTTCCTGATGCAAAGCATCGGTAAAACCCAAAATAAAATGTTTGGTGGCGCCATACAAGCTTGAACCGGGCGTGCCGAAAAAAGAAGCGGTGGAGCCGATATTCAAAATTCCGCCTTGATGTTTTTTTGCCATTTTCGGAAGAAATTCCCGACAAAAATCAACAACCGTGTCAATATTGACTTCGCGCATTGAATCAACCGAGTCTTCGGCCATCAAACAAAAATCGCCTAGATAACCAAAACCGGCGCTGTTGACTAAAATATCAATTTCGTAATTCTTGCTGATTTTTTTTATCAGTTTGCGCCGAATATCCCTATCAGCCAAATCAGCGATCAGCCCTTCAGAAAGAGGACCAGAATTTTCATTGAGCTCCTTTAATAGAGATTTCATTGACTCCCTGTCTCTTCCCAAAGCTAAAATCCGGCAACCGCAACCAGCCAGCAATTTGGCCATTTCCCTGCCGATGCCGGAAGTGGCGCCGGTAATTAAAACAGTCTTGCCTGAAAATCGTTTATTGGCGAAAAATGACAATTTTTTTTCATCTAAATTTTTTTTCATCAAAAAAATTATTTATTTTCGGTAAAAACATTGTATCTTTTATCAGCAATGTTTTTATTTTCTAGATACCAATTCATAACTTCCTTGATTCCTTCTTCAATGGATATCTTCGGTTCAAATCCGAGCAGGGTTTTAGCGCGAGATGTGTCTAATAACCTCTTTTTATCGCCGCTTGGCTTGGAAATATCCCAAACGACTTCCGGTTTTATTTTCATATTGCCGGTTATGATTTCAACAATCTTTTTGATGCTGACGCCTTCGCCACTACCCAGGTTTATGGGTTCGGTTGTTCCACTTTCCATAGTCAGCATCATGCCGCGGGCTACATCTTTAGCGTTGATAAAATCTCTGATAGCGGAACCGTCTCCCCAGACAGTAAAGGGATTTTCACCGTCTAAAGCGCGCTTGATCAGCGAAGGAATAACCATGGCGTTAGCCGGATCAAAATTGTCATAAGGCCCGTAAACATTAGCCGGCCTGACAATGGATATCTTGTCCCAACCATATTCAATTTTGTAAGCCTGCGCCTGAAGTTCGCCCATTCTCTTGGCCCAGCCGGCAAACCGGTCGTTTTCGGAAGGAAAAGTTTTCCAAACATCGTCTTCGTAAAAAATTTCCGCCGGAGAATAAACTCCGACACTGCTCGTGAAAAGATAACGCTCTACTTTGCATCGCCTGGCCGCTTCCATCATATTCGTGTCAAATAAAATCGTGGGGACAAAAAAACTGGCCGGCTTTTTCGCGGCCATCGCCGGAGAACCTTTAATGCCGACGAGGTTAAAAACATAATCCATCCCTTCGCAAACTTCCAGGCAATTATCAAATTTAGTTAAATCAACCTTTTTAAACTCCGCTTCCAAATGAGCTCTTGAAGGGTCGTCCAGAGAAGCAATCCTCACTTTAGCTCCAGCTCCGATTAATAATTCCACCAACGGTCTGCCAATCAAACCGGTTCCGCCAGTCACTAACACTTTTTTATTTTTATATATATTCATAATAAAATAAATTATTTTTTACGACTTTGTTTTTTTAAAAAAAGCAAATTAAAAATTCTATACTTCTTATCGTAAATAGACTTTGATGGTTTGTCAAACTAAAACAAGCTTATCACGAATACCAAAATGTATTATAATCAGCATTATGCTCGCGTTAATTAAAAATAAAAAAATCAATTGGTGGAAAATAATTTTTGTGATTTTCGTGGCGACCTACGCCTTGCTTATACTAGCCAAGCCCAATCTCGGAATAACTAACGATGTTATGTTTCTCCGCACCCTCCAAGCGGGCAAGCCCGTATTGCTTTATAGTCCTGATTTCCCCGTTTTTGACCCGATTAAATTAGGAAGATTTACGCCAATGGGAACGATTGAATATAACTTGTTCGGTCTGTTTTCAAAATCTCCATCGGCCTTTTGGTATTTTCTTCTCCATGCCTTTCAATATGCCGTATTTATGGTTATTTTCGTTAAAATTCTTTCCAAGTTCACCTCAAATAAATTTTTAATATATATTACCCCCGTTTTCCTTTCGTTGACCCCGGGAATGATTGTGACTTGGTTTCTGACTTTAGGCAATGAAAAAAGTCTTGTATTTTACCTCATAATCTTTCTTTTCTTTTATCTCCGGTATCTTGAAAAACCGAAATTATATTATCTTATTTTCGGAGTAATCAGCGCCAATGTAGCCATCTACTGCAAGGAAAATGCTTTTCTCGCTTTGGCGGCTTTTACTTTCTGCCATCTTCTTTTTTCCCGGAAAGATAACGGTAAATCTTTGCCAAGTCCAAATAACAGCGATGACTCGCAAACGAAATCGCCGATTTTCTCCAATAAGGCAAGAATTTTTGACGGATTGATTATCTTAAGCTCAATTTCATTCCCCATCGTCTATTTTTTCTATGTCTTTCTTCCATACCAAGCCGCCCTCGTTTACGGAAAAACAGCCGCTAATTTTGTCGCGATAGTAAAGAACATCCTCAACTTCGCCACTATTGTTGACCCAATAATGATACTGTTTATTCTGCCGCTAATAGGCTGGCGGATTTACAGAATTTTTATAAAACGCGAAAAACCCCACGTTATTTACGATTCTCTATTGGCGACTATTCCTGTATTCGTAGCCCCGTTTTTCCTAATGAATCTTTATGAATTCCATTATTTTACACCAACCTATGTTTTTGCTATTCCGCCGCTATTTTATTTCATCCCCAAAATTTGGAATAAAAAACTAATTTGGAAAATCTTAGCGTCAATGGCCGGATTTCTGTTTCTTTCCAACACTCTGCCGTTTTCACTCCATTTTCTGACTTATTCTAAATATCTGCCGACTAATTTTAATAAAACTTTGAATTTTTTGATTAACGAAATAAAATCAAAATATCCCGATCAACGAATTGATATCTTTATTGACGGAGTGGAAAGTTGCGGCGTAAATCAAACCTGGCCGTATTTTAAATTGTCAGAGTTTTTACTCTATAAAGGTTTAACCGCCGAACAATTTGATTTAAAATCAAACCAAAAAAAGACGCCGGATTGCGATTCATCAATTCATGATACAAAAATACCATTGGATCAATTCACGGTTTTTCAGAAGGGACCGCTATCAGAAATATCCAAGGGAGATTATTTAATCGTATCGCCTGAAACCACCGATGATATTAAAAACAATGGCAACAAGGATTATCTCAAAAACTTGAATAATGAATATAATCTAGTTTTCAGAACAAAAAGCGCGTTCGCTTTTCCGATGTTGAATTTAAAAGAAACCATCAGATACTTTTTATCCGTCGGGGCGTCTCCGGGCCAAAAATTCTTCGGCATAAGCCGAAAACAGCCTTTTATGCGATGGCCGGATTATTATGTGTTTATCAAAAAATAAGACTCATTAAAACAAACGCGGTTTTCGCATTATGAATATTTCCAATAAAACCATAAATTGGCACCGTCTGATTTTTATCATTTTTATCTCCGCCTACGCCTTGCTAATGCTAATCAAACCCAACCTCGCGCCGACAGACGATTACGTGTTTCTTCGCACCCTCCAAGACGGCAAGCCCCTTCTTTATTACAGCGCTAATCCTCCTCCGGGTTATGACAACCTCACCAAAACTGGCCGTTTAGCGATATTGGGAGACGCGGAATACAATCTTCCCCTCCTTTTTTCAAAATCTCCATCGCCTTTCTGGTATTATCTTATCCACGCTTTTCAATATGTCGTCTTAATGATTATTTTCGTTAAGATAATGGCCCGATTTACTTCAAGCAAATTTTTGATCTACATCGCTCCGGTTCTGCTTTCATTATTTCCGGGGATGGCGATTGCTTTTTTTAGAACTCACATTGCTGAAAGAAATATGATTTTCTATTACGCTATTTTCCTTTACTTTTATCTCAAGTATCTTGAGAAGCCAAAATTACATTATCTTGTTTTCGGAATCATCAGCGCCAACCTAGTCATTCATATTAAAGAAAATGCCTTTATCGCCTTAGGGGCTTTCACTTTCTTTCACTTGCTTTTGTCTTGGAAAAAATCTCGGCCACTACTCAAGGCAGACGCGCCTCAAACGCAAAAAACCGAGCCGCCGCCCTTAGAAAGGTTTAGTTTAAAAATCTTTGACGGCTTAGTAATTTTGGGCTGCTTGTCTTATCTTCTTCTTTATTATTTTATTGTTTATCGGCACCTTGAACCAAACGCCGCTCTTTACGGCCAGGTTCCTTACAATCATTTATTGGTGTTTATAAAAAATCTTTTAAATTACGGCCTTTTCAGCGACCCTATTCTGATTTTATTACTGCTGCCTTTTACCGCTTGGCGGATATATAAAGCCCTGCGGCGGCAATTAGAGCTCCACCCCGTTTATGATTCCATGCTCATAGCGGGCTCAATGCTGGTGTTGGGTTATTTAGCGTTAAATATATTTAATCCGAATACTCTTTTTCCGGCTTATATTTTCGCCTTACCGCCTTTAATTTATTTCTTTAACCAACGCAAGCAAAAAGCTCTTTTTTTAAAAGGAGTGGCAACGATTGCCGGCGTAGCCTTACTCTTCAATGTTTTCCCGACGGGAATAAATTACCTGACTTATTACAAGTATCTTTCTGTTAATTTCAACAAAACTTTAAATTTTATAGTAAAAGACATTTATTCTCGCTATCCACGCCAGCGAGCAAACATTTTTCTGGACGCCGTTGATCCGAACGCCGGCATTGCCAGTTATTTTATTTTTACGGAGTTTCTTCAGTATAAAAAATTGTCCTGGCAACAATTTGATTTTAAATCCAATGTTAAAATTAAAGACGATGCTTCCTATCTCGCCAATAATTTTCTTTCCCGCCAGCCTTTTACTATTTTTAAAGGCAATAAAACTTTTGAAATATCAAAAGGCGATTATTTAGTTATCACGCCGGACAGTGCCACTAAAAATATCACCGGGCCATATATTCAGTCGCTGGGCCAAGATTATGACTTGATTTTCAAAACCGAAAGCCCCTTGGCTTTTCCCGACTTAAACCTCAAAACACTGGCCAAATATATTTTGGCAAAAAGATTAACTACGGAACAAAAAAAGGAAGGATTAATGATAAATGAAAACCTAACGCAATCGCCGGATTATTACATTTTCGTGAAACGGTAAACTCCGTCAGCCGTTTACCGTTTAATGGGGTAAAGTGTTTACCTATTCTATATTTTATAATCGCGATAAAAAAATTTCTTTCGTAAATATCTCGCGATATCAAGTTCGGGAGCGAAACCATACCACTTTTTCTTAAGCTTGAATCTTTCAAAACTGCTAATCGGGCTAAAAAACAATTTTAAGACAAGACGAACGAAATTGTTTTTAATTCCGCGAATCGCGTTTAAAGAACCGTTTGCCAGTATGCTCATATAAGCCAAATTCCCTATTTTTTTTCTTTCGGAATAAGAAAACCAAGGAATTTTATCTCCTTTCAAATCATATTCATCGCAAAGCCAATCGCTCCAACCTTCAAGAGTTTGCGGCGGTTTCAAGCCCATCTTTAAAGCTAAATCATATAAAGGAGTTCCCGGCAAAGCGGTAAAAGAGCCAAGAACCTCAAACTGCGCTTTGGGATTGTCCTTTTTAAGCCTGATAAATAAATCAATGGTTTTGTTTATTTCGTCAAATGTTTCCGTGGGAAATCCGATTATCAAAGAAAAAGCGGGAGTAATGCCGTGTTTTTTTGCCTTTAAATTGGCTTTAACCGTATCTTCCCAGCGAATGCCTTTTTGCATCAACGCCAAAATCCTGTTTGAACCGGATTCGGCGCCAAATTTCAAAGTATCGGCCCCGCTTGCTTTCAGCATAGCAATTTGTTCATCGGTGAACCTGTTGAAAGTATCCACCCGCGTGCCCGAGGTATACCATTTTATTTTCAATCCTGATTTAACTATGCCTTCGCATATCTTATGCGATCTTTCGCTGTCAATATAAAACTCATCGTCCCTAATCCAAACGGCGTTTAAATTAAATCTTTTTACCGGTTCAATTATGTTTTTAAGTGATTTTTCAACCGACATCGCCCGCCATTTTCTCTGCCTTAAGGTGGCGCTGGAACAAAATCCGCACTGGAAAGGACACCCCCTGCTGGTTTGCCCGATATCCAAACTGCGAGTGGATTTCTTAATATAAAAATCTTTATGAATGTATTTTTCCACATCTATCAGCTCCCACGGAACCGGCAAAAGCGTTTCCACGTCTATTAAAGGACGCGAGGGATTGGTTATTATTTTCCCTCCATCTTTGAAAGCAATTCCCTTGATTCCGCTCAATGACCCTTCTTTCGCCAAAACATCAACCAATTCTTTTAAAGTTTCGTCTCCCTCGCCAATACAAACCACATCGGCATATTCGCTTTGCAGGGTCTGTTCGGGAATTGTGGAAGGGTGCGGCCCCCCCCAAACTATAGGAATTTTTCCGTTTGTCAGCTTTCTGACTATTTTCGCGGCTTCAATGCCAAAATAAATCTGGGTGCCGGTCATTGAAGAAATTCCCACGCAAATCGGATTTCTTCCCAAATAATCGGCAAGATGGGTTTTCCAATCGGCGTCGGTTCTCTGGTCTATTATTTTTACATTATAGCCGGCTTGCTGAACGGGAGCGGCAATGCTCAAAAGAGAATGCGGCGGTCCGATTGTTGCTCCGATGTCTATGCCGGTTTTGGGATAAATCAAAATTACATCTACATTGTCTGAAACTTTCATATTAAATAATTATACCTTAAAAATTTATAAAGATTTTTGCTTGCTTATTTCTTGCCGGCAATGTTCCAAAAGAAATTCCACGCTTTCTTCAAAAGAATATTTCGGCTTCCAACCGGTTTCATTTTGAAATTTGCTGACATCGGGTATTTGCAAAGTAACATCTGTCGGCCGCAAGAGAGCCGAATCAACGCTGGAAATAATTTCGCATTTGGCTTTCTTTTTTAAAACATTCAAAAAATCTCCGACTGTTATCACCGTAGCGCCTCCAATATTATAAGCTTCTCCGAATCGGCATTTAAGCAGAGCCTCCCAATACGATTCCATGGCATCCCGAACATCAATCAGGGTTCTGGTGGAATCCAAATTGCCGTGTCGCAGTTCTTTTTGAAAACCAGCTTCAATTTTGGCCACTTGCATCGCGAAAGAAGTCGCGAATAGATCGGAACGCCGCGGATTCAAATAAGCGAACATTCTTGTTCTGATTATTTTCATTCCGTAACTCTTAAAATAAGTGTAGGCTAAAGAATCTTGAGCTAATTTAGAAACCGCGTAAGGATTGGTGGGGTTGATGGGACAATCTTCTTTAATGGGGACATTCTTGGGGTCTACCTGGCCGTAAACTTCGGAAGTGCTGCAGAGCTGGATAATAGGGTCAATTTCCGCCATTCTTATCGCTTCAAAAAGATTGGCCGTCCCCATAATGTTATTATTTAAAACCGCCAAAGGATTGATAAAAGAAGCCCGAACATTGGCGTGAGCGGCTAAATGGAAAATACCGTCGGGCATTACTTCTTTTAATGTCCTAAAAACCGAACTTAAATCAGTCAAGTCGCATTCATGAACCTTGATTTTATCAGCGATGTTCTCCAGATTATTTTTCTCGGAAGTGCTGTGCCAGCGGGCTATTCCGTGGACTTCCACCCCCGGATGATTATTCACGATATACTCGGCTAAATAACTTCCGCCGGAGCCGCTTATTCCGGTAATGAGAATTTTTTTGAATTGCCTTTCCATATTAGTTTGGAGTAATCGCTAATATACGAATATTAAACAAATATACAAATAAATATGGGATTGTAAATTCGTATATTCGTCTTTAATTAGTATATTCGTGATTACTCCTTTTATTAAATATTCGTAAACTGATTTTTCTTAATAACCTGATATCCCTTTATCAACTCGGCAATGCCTTCTTGTAAAGAAACCTGCGGCTTAAAACCAGTTTTTTCAATTTTTTCATTGCTAATAACATAATCTCTCTTGTCGGGGTCTTCGCCGACTGACGACTCCAAAAAAACAAAACTGGGAAGCTGTTTTTTGATTTCCTGACAAAGCTCTAATTTGCTTAAATTAGCGTCGCTTAAACCGACATTGTAGGTCTGGTTTTTAAGAGATTCAAAATTATCCATACAATGGACAAAAGCCGAGACGACATCGCGAATATGAATATAATTTCTTTTAAAATGCGATTCAAAAAGAATAATGAAACGGTCATTAAGAGCGCGATAAACAAAATCATTCACCAAAAGGTCAAGACGCATTCGGGGGCTAATGCCGAAAACTGTGGCTAATCTCAAAGTAATGCCGTTGCCGCTCTCTAGAATCGCTTTTTCAGCCTCAACCTTCAGCTGGCCATAAAGAGTAATGGGGTCAAGCGGCGTATTTTCATCGCAAAAAGATGTTCCTTCCTGTTGTCGGCCGTAACCGCTGTTGGTGTTAGGAAAAATAATTTTTTGATTGGGTTCCCGAAGCCGCAAAATCATTTTTATCGCTTCTAGGTTAATATTCCGAGCCGCTATTGGATCTTTGTCGCAAAGCGGCGCGCCGACAAGACACGCCAAAGGAATAATGAAATCTTTTCCTTGAAGATGTTTGGCGATTAATTTTTCATCGCGGACATCGCCCCGCGCTATTGTCAAATTTTTATGATGGCAACAATCCAAAAGCGACGGCTGGTTATACATAAAATTATCAATCACCGTCACCTCGTGCCCTTGTTTTAAAAGTTCCGGCACTAAAATTGAACCGATATAGCCGGCGCCGCCGGTAACTAAAATTTTTAACGGATTTTTTACCGAAGCAAATTGGGCCATCGGAATTAAAGAAGGATTATGCAGAGGGAAAGTAATTCTTTCTTTAACACTGTCTAAAACTACACTGGAAATAAATTCAATGTCTTTGGGATTAAGAGATGGGCTGTTGGGCAGGAAAAATCCGGTATGGTGAATCTGGTCAGCCATCGGAAAAGACATTTTCCCGTAACGATTATACCAAAAAGGGTGCAAACCGAGATTGCCGGCTGAAAAAATCCGGGTTTCAATTCCGTTTTCTTCCAAGGCCTTGACGATTTTTCTTCGCTCCTCGGTATCTTTGGCCAAAGCCCCAAAATGAATACTGCAAATGACTGAATCGGCGGGCGCTTGTTGGATATAAAAATAATCGCCCAAAAGTTTTTTGTAGATGCCGTGGTTTTCCTCTCGCCTCTTAATCAGCCAATCCATTTTATCAATTTGGCGTATTCCCAAAAAAGCGTTTAAATCGGTGGAACGAAGATTAAAGCCCGGCTCATAAAAAACAAACGGCGAATGAAAATCGTCAATGCCGTATTTTTTTATCAGTTGGCTATGCGTTTCTTTTTCAAGATCCTTGCCCCAGCCGTGGCTTCTCGCCATCAGAAGAGCGTCATTAAAAATTTTATTATCGGTGGAAACCAAACCGCCTTCAATAGTTGATATCTGATGCCCAAAATACAGCGAAGCGCTGGACATATCGCCGAAAGACCCAACTCTTTTTCCGTGATAAGAAGCCCCCATAGCGGCGCAAGCGTCTTCCAGCAGGATGAACCCGTATTTTTCTTTCAAAGCCATCAATTCGTCCATTTTGTGCGGCACTCCCAGAACCTGAACCATGATAACCGCGCTGGGATTATGTTTTTGAAGCAATTCTTCAAGATGTTTCAAGTCTAAACCGAAAGTGTCTTTGTCCGCCTCGCACATTATCGGCTCAAAGCCGAATTGGATTGCCGGAGCAATGGTGGTTACCCAACCGACACTGGGCACGATTATTTTTTTATTCTTGAGAACCCCGGACAATAAAAGCGCGTAATACATTAACAAATTAGCCGAAGAACCGGAATTACAAAAAACCGAATATTTTTTACCAACCCAGTCGCTCCATTTTTTCTCAAAAGCCAATGTCAAATCAGCCTTGGTAAGCCGAGGAT
Organism: Patescibacteria group bacterium; assembly: GCA_038063495.1. Classification (GTDB taxonomy): domain Bacteria; phylum Patescibacteriota; class Minisyncoccia; order UBA6257; family MFKM01; genus MFKM01. The sequence goes on from JBBTUZ010000086.1 coordinate 10,584, forward strand.
AAGTTTTCAGCCATTCAATCAATTGGTCAATGTCGTTTTTATCAATAGTGTCTTCGGCGAGATGGTATTTTATTTCTTTCATGGCAAATTAAACGCTAAATTCTTTAATAGTTTTAATAATACTTTCTTCGTCTAAATTATTCAACTGATGCAAATAATTCCTGTCTCCCAAATTAAAAACATATTTATCGTCAAAACCCAGATTTTTTAATTTAATATCCGACTGATTGGCATGGATTATTTTTGAAACTAAACTGTCTAGTCCCCCATTATTTATGAAACCTTCTTCAATGGTGATAATACGCTTGTATTTTTTGAAGGTTTCAAACAATAGTTTTTCATTGAGCGGTTTTAACATAAAAACATCAATTAACCCCGTTCCCGGCGTTTCTTTGGCCGCCTTTAAAGCTCGCTGGGTTAAATATCCGGTAGAAATCAAACAAACATTGTCTCCTTTCACCAGCTCATAAAATCCTTTTTCAAAATCCAAATCGCTAACATTATCGTAAATTAAAGAAACCGGTTTGCCGTCAAGCCGAAAATATTTTGGTGTTTTTTTATCGCAGGAATAATCAAAAAATTTTTCCACCAATTTCCAGTCGCTTGGCGAAAATACCGTCATCTGGGGCAAAATCCTCATAATACTGATGTCTTCCAAGCAATGATGGGTCGGACCGGCCACATCATAACTTACCCCGCCGCCTACTCCTATTAGGTTTACATTGACCGGTTTTATCTGCGCCGATATAGACAAGTTTAATCTTATTTGCTCATAAGCCCTCATTGTCAAAAACGGCGCTATGGCGTAGGCATAAACAATATAATCTTCTAAAGCCAATCCGGTCGCGATATTAACCAAGTTCTGTTCAGCAATCCCAACATTAATAAATCTGTCCTCAAAATCCCTTCTTAATTTATCCAAAGCGGGAGCGCCGAAATCAGCCGACAAGAAAAAGATGCGCTCGTTTTCAGCCATTTTTTTGTAAATCGCTTCTATTAAAACATCTCTCATTGTTTTTATTGTCGGGTCGGGGTTCATTGTAGTTTTTTTATTATTTCATCAATTTCTTCTTTTTTTAAGGACTTGATGTGGCACAAAACATCATTTTCTAATCGCGGAACGCCCTTTCCTTTGATGGTTTCGGCTATTAACACTTTAGGGCAGTCGTTTTTATTCTCTTTTAAAGTCTTTAAAGAGCTGTAAACTCCTGTTAAATTATGCCCGTCAATTCTTAAGACTTTCCATTTAAAAGCCAGAAATTTTTCTTCTAGCGGCTCCAAATCAATGATGTTTTTACAATAATCAAGCATAGAAATTTTATTGTTATCAATAATCAGTATTAAATTGTCTAATTTGTATTGCCCGGCAAACATAATGGCTTCCCAGACAGCTCCTTCGTATAATTCTCCGTCTCCCATCAAAACAAAAACCTTAGAATCCGATTTTTTTTTCTTTAAAGCC
>JBBTUZ010000087.1:0-2012 GCA_038063495.1 Patescibacteria group bacterium
TCAAAAAAGACGGCTACAAAATTTTCGCCGTTGAGCAGAACAAAAAATCCATCCCGTATTATTCTCTAAAACCTAAAACTCGCGACCAGAAAACCATGGTTTTGGTTTTAGGCAATGAAATAAAAGGGTTGCCATCGGCGATTTTGAAACGCAGTGATAAAATTTTGGAAATTCCGATGAAAGGCCGGAAAGAATCGTTAAACGTGTCCGTGGCTTTCGGGATAATCGCTTTTCATTTAACTAATCAATGATTAAATATTTAATAATTTTTTTAGCGCTGTTAATCGTCATTTCGGTTGTCGGCTTGATTTTTTTATTCAAAGGTAAATCGGATTACGAAATTGTCAAAATCGGAATTAACGGAAAAATTTTTGAAGCGGAAGTCGCCGACACGGCGCTAAAAAGAGCCAAAGGCCTTTCCGGCCGGAAAACGCTTGAAGAAAATAAAGCGATGCTTTTTATTTTTACCAGACCAAGCCGATATAATTTTTGGATGGTTGATATGAATTTGCCGTTGGACATTGTTTGGATAAACGGAAACAGGGTTGTTGATATTTCAAAAAATGTTTTGCCGCCAAAAATTGGCGAATTGCCCGCCGTTGTTTCGCCTTCAATGGCGGTTGATAAGGTCTTGGAAATTCCGGCCGGTTTGGCTGAAAAATACGACATCAAAATCGGCGACGAAGTCGTAAGAAAATAAAAGGGAAATAATTTATTTGACAAGTCAGCGGATATTCGTTAACTTTATCTCTTGTTCAATAAAACAAGTTCTTTTACAAACCAATAAAAAAGGAGGGGATAAAATGAATAAGATTGCCGGAGACGCGACCATTGGTAGATATCTTAAAAAAATTGGGAGCATACCTTTGTTAACTCAAAAAGAAACAGCAGAGCTCGTTGAAAAAGTAAAAAAAGGTGACGACAAGGAAGCGAAGGAAAGACTAGTCAATTCTAACTTAAGGTTGGTGGTGTATATTGCTAAAAAATATGTTGGCTGGTGCAGTTTAACATTTTGGGATTTGATCCAGGAGGGCAACTGCGGTTTGTTGCAAGCGGTGAAAGAAAAAAAATTTGACAGCGAAAAAGGTTGTCAATTTTCCAGCTATGCCGGTCAAGCGATTAGAAACGCTATTATTTCAGCTATGTATGAGCGTTCAAGAATGATTAGAATTCCCGCCAGCGTCCAATTGAGAATCAGAAAAATATTTCAAGTGGAAAACTATCTTATGCAAGAAAAAGGAGGTCAAATTTCTATTAAAATCTTGGCTGATAAGATAAATAAAATTGCTGGATTTAAAAAAAGCTGGGTAAAAAAAGATTTGAGTTATTGTTATGAATTTATTTCGCTTCAACAGCCAATCGGGTTTGACGGAGAAACCAATTTGGGAGAATTTATAGACGAAGGAGGTAATGTGGCAAGATTTTTAAGAAATTCTAAATCGGGATTCAATCCTGAAATTTATAGGAAATTGAATGATGAAGGATTAAGAGGTATTTTCAATAACGCATTGAAGATATTTCCGCCAAAAGAAAGGTTGATTATTAAATTGCACTTTGGATTAAACGGGCAAGGGAGATGGACTCTCGAGAAAATAGGTAAAAAGTTTGGCGTGACGCGGGAACGAGTTCGTCAAATAGAAGCAAAGGCTTTGGATAGATTGAGAAAGTCCCCTCAAATAAAATATTTAGAAAAGCAGTAATAAATTGGACGGCCAGGTTATCTTTCAAAAGATAATCAGGCCGTTTTTTATTTTCAGCTCTTGATTGACAGCTGATTGCGGATAATATTTTTGCCGGCTATAAGCAGGGGCTCTTTTAATAAATACAGAAGACCGAAATAAATTGCTATTGATAGCAAGAGGTTTAGAAAAAAATTTATTGTCAAAAGATTCAAGCCCCAAGCACAAAGAGCCATTAAAAGAGTGGCGATTATTATTTTGGACAAGTGGCGGAGGGTGTGGAAATTATTAATTTTTTTCATTTTTCGCCAGCTGAAACCGTTGCTGATAATC
>JBBTUZ010000088.1:0-3765 GCA_038063495.1 Patescibacteria group bacterium
TTAAAGCGATTTATACTGGCACGACAGATGGGGTGGGAATTATTTATAACGGTCAAACAAATGAAACCGCTTATGCTTGGAATAATATAGTTTTTGATTTTAATAGGGGCGGGGTAGCGGGAACTGGTATTAGGATGATATCGGCGGGAATATTCTATGTTTATTCCAATACTCTCCATAACAACAATACAGGGATTCGCATATCGGTAGCTAATGGAATGGTGTTAAAAAATAATATTATTCAAAGTTCAACGAATAACGAGTATGTTAATGGCCCGGCCAATGCGTCATCTACTTCTACTTTGAATATCAGCGAAAGCGCTACCCAAGCTCAATATGCCGATGCTGCTTTCGGGGCGTTCTACGCTTCTTCCACCGCGGACGGCACATCGGCAAGCAAGCTTATTGACACCAGCGTTAATTTTACAACTCTTGGCGTAAAAGTGGGGAGCATCGTTAGAAATAGAACGGATACCACTTTTTCTCGGGTAACCGCCATAGACAGTTCAACGCAGGTATCGCTTGCTCACGATATTATGGTTAGCGGAGAAGGCTACACTATTCATACGAATCTTTGGGGAAGCGATGTCTTTGTTGACGAAGCGAATGATAATTTCTTGTTAGGAAGCATTGATGCGATTGCCATCAATAACGGCACGAGCACGGCGGCGGAAGCGGCGCCGCTTAATTTTACTACCGATATTCAAGGCGAAACACGGTCAACTTGGGACATCGGGGCGGACGAGTATGCGGTTAACATAAGAATGAGAGGAAATGTGAAGATGAGAGGAAATGTGAAGTTTAGATAATAACGCGAGATTGATTTTTGATTTTTAGGGATTATAATACAAGCATATGGCTAATATCACAATGGATAGAATTTCTATCCCTAAAACAGAATATCGCCGTTTAAAAAACCTTGATAAACACTTCAGGGATTTTTGGTTATATTTAGAAAACTTAATGGATATTCGCGAAGCTCGCGAAGAAGTAAAACAAAAAAAAACAATCTCCCAAGAAAAATTATTTAAACAGCTTGGCCTTTAATGAAGGTTTTTTACACTTACAAAGCCGCCGAGCAATTAAAGAATTTGCCTCGCTCGGTTCAAAAACGCATCATAGAGAAGATGTGTTTTTACGCCATTCAGGATAATCCGTTGAAATTCGCCGAACATCTTACAGATTATCGGGAAGGTGAATTTCGTTTCCGAGTTGGGGATTATAGAATGATTTTTGATATTAAAGGAAACACTATTTATATTCTCAAAATCAGAAAACGGGACAAAGCTTATGATTAAATATGATATAATAAAAAAATGGAGCAACCAGTTAAAATAAAAATTACCAAAAATCAAGTCAAGCAAGCAGAGGAAATTGAGAAAACTTATCCTATTGGGGACGAAGTCCCCGACGAGATGAGTCCTTCTATTTTACTCGGGGCAAACCGGACAATTTGGGAAAAAATCGGAGAAATCTGCCTTTGTTTTTTGGCGGGTTTAACGCCCTTATTTTTTCTTCCGCTAACGATGTCGCCGGTTGATATTAACAAGCAAGTTTTTGCCGGAGTTTTAATTTTGACCGCTTTTATTTGTTATTTGTTTAATTCCCTGAAAAAAGGAGAAATCGTTTATTCAAGATCTTGGCTTAGTTTGTCGGTGATCATTCTTTTATGGATTTTAGGCGTTAGCGCGATTTTTTCCAAGGCGCCGGTTGTAAGTTTATTCGGTAATTTGATTCAGCCGGACAGTTTTTTCAGTTTTTTAATTTACGGCTTGGCTTTCTTTTTAGGAACGGTTTTGCTTAAAGACCAGGAAGAGGTGATGACGAAAAAAATCGGAAAGTGGTTTCTGGGAGGATTGGGAACGACTGTTGTTTTGGGGCTGGTTCAGATGTTTGGAAAATTTATTTTGCCTTGGGATTTTGCCAAAAATATTTCATTTAATACCGCGGGAACGCTTTCGGGTTTGGCAGTTTACAGCGCTTTTGGCCTGATAATTATTATCAGCGCTTTATTTTTAGGCATTTTAGGCAATGGAAAAAGCAAGATTTTTTTGGCAGGCTTGGGTTTATTGATTATTTTTGAATTATTGCTTCTGAATTACCCCGCTGTTTGGTTTACTTTGGCTTTGGCGGCTTTATTTTTAGCCGGTTCTAAATTTATCGGCAGCTTAAAATTAAATCTTTTTTTAACAAGCATTATTGTTTTTTTCATTTTTGTCGGGTTGGTTGGCCGATTTTTCCCTTCGCCGGTTTCTTTGCCAATAGAAGCCAGACCGAATTTTTTGACTACTTTGAAAATAGCGAAGGATTCATTAAACTTGAAACATTTTTTGGTCGGCAGCGGCCCGGCGACTTTCGGTTACGACTACGCTCTCTATCGGCCGATTGAATTAAACCAGACGAATCTTTGGTCAAGCCGGTTTAATCAGGGCTTCAGTTTTCTGACGACGCTTTTGACCACTTCCGGGTTTTTGGGCGTTTTGGCGATTCTATTTTTAATTTTTTGTTTTTTCCGCAAAGCGTTTCAGGCTGGATTAACGGAAACGAATCAAAGGAAAGATTGGATTTTGATGATTTCTTTGGGAACGATGTTTTTGATGTTTAGCTGGTTGGTTTGGCCGATTACTTTTATTTCCGGCATTTTTGTTTTTCTGGGATTGGGATTGGTTGCCGCGCTGTCAAATTCGGTTCAAAAAATTTCTTTGGCCAATCTTTCCAAATACCGGAGTTTTGCCGCCGTTGTTGTTTTAATCGTTTTCATCGCCGTCAGTTTTTCCGGGTTGTTCATTCTCGGCCGAAAATATTTAGGGGCCGTTTATTACGAAAAAGGGATACGCATTTACAATCAAACCGGCGACTTGAACAATTCTCTTGATAAATTAGAAAGAGCTACGCGATTTGATTCGCGACAGGACCAATATTTCAGAACTTTCAGCCAGCTTTTGCTTTTAAACATAGATAAGTTGATCGGGCAAAAAACCGGATCTTCGCCGGAAGAAAAGTTGGGAGTTGAGATTCAGAATAAAGCCGCCGCCGCTATTGAAATCGCCCGTCAAGCAACCATGATTAGCCCCGTTGATTCTTTGAACTGGAGCAATTTAGGCAATGTCTATGAGAAATTAATTTTGATTGCCGCCGGCGCTGATATTTTTGCCGAAGAAAATTATAAAAAAGCAATGACGCTTGACCCGAAAAATCCCCAAGAGCCGGTTAATTTAGCGCGGAGTTTTTTAGCGGCTTCGGATTTGGTTGGTTCGGGAAATCCATCTCTTTGGCAGGAGAAATTAAATAAAGCGAAAAATTATTTGGAACAATCAATCGCTTTGAAATCCGATTACGCCCCGGCCCATTTTCTTTTGGCGGTCGCGGCCATGCGAGAAGGAAAAACAGAGGAGGCGATAACAAAATTGGAACTAACCAGGGGGCTGGTGCCTTTTGACGCTGGTTTTGCTTTTCAACTGGGATCGGTTTATTACCAAAACAACCAATTAGAAAAGGCCAGGGTTGAATTTGAAAGAGCGCTTGAAATTGAACCTAATTTTTCAAACGCCCGCTACTTTTTAGGCCTAACTTGCGATCGTTTTGGCGATAAACAAGCGGCTTTGGGGCAGTTTGAAAAAATCATTCAATTAAATCCGAACAATGAGGAAGTAAAGAAAATTATTAGCAATCTTCAAGAAGGAAAAGGAGCTTTGGAAGAAATCGTGCCACCGGCCCAGCCGCCGACTGAACGCTTAGAAGCTCCGGTCGCCGAATAGAAAGTAG
>JBBTUZ010000089.1:0-16257 GCA_038063495.1 Patescibacteria group bacterium
TACAACGCCTTTATCGCGGTAGCGACTAAAAACTTCTTTCAAAACTGACGAAGCTTTATTGAAGATATTTTCTTGAGATATTGTGCCGGCGATTAAATCGGATAATTTTTCGATATTCTCAAGGCCAATGCTATTCCATGGTTTTCGTTCTACAGGATGTTTTTGCATATCTTTTATTTAAGTAGTGAATCAAACCGGAACGCCCAGCGCTTCGGCTAATCGTGCAATTTGTCGTAAGGGTGAGATTTTTCTTGCCGTTCTCAGTGTTACTGACAGTAGCCCCAACCGGAATCGAACCTCGTAGTACAACCTTCGATTAACTGCGGGGCAGGCCCGAGTTCTCGTTTGTTTGTAGCCCTAACCGGAATCGAACCGGTGTTACTAGGATGAGAACCTAGTGTCCTAACCACTAGACGATGGGGCCGCGGCTAATTTCTTTAATTTCGTCAACCACTTTATCCAATCCTATCGCCCTAGAACCTTTGATTAAAATCAAGTCCCCTTTTTTTATTTTAAATTCAACTTCCTTTTTAGCTTCTTCGGCAATAAGGAAACTGGAAATGTTCTCTTTGGCTAATCCGGCCTTATTGGCGGCTTCGGCGATAAATTTAGCCCGAGGACCGACTGTTATCAATAAATCAACAAAACTGGCAACGAATTTTCCGACTTTTTCGTGAGCTTCCAAACTATATTTGCCAATTTCCAGCATATCGCCTAAAACCGCGATTTTCCTTTTAGCCTTTAAATCCCGAAGAGTTTCTAAAGATACTTTCATAGAAAGCGGCGAAGCGTTATAGCTATCGTCAATGATAAAAGTCCCTTTAACGCCCGGAACAAGATTCATTCTTCTTGAAGGTGGCTGAAAATTGGTGGCCAAAGCTTCCGCAATTTTAACCAAATTCAGGCCGAAAATCAATCCGACGCAAGCGGCGGCTACGGCGGCATAGGCCTGACCTTTCCCGAAAGCGCCATTTATTTTTATGGGAACGAAACTGCCGCCGTATTCCAATTTAAAGACAATGCCCGTTGGTTCGCCGTTGGAAAGATTTTCAAACCCCGCAATTTTCATCTGGGCGGCGTCGCTGAAACCAAAAGTCATCACTTGAGATCGAGTCCGATTTTTCATTTCTATTACAAAAGGATCATCGGCATTTAAGATAGCAAATCCAACCGTTGGCAATTGCTCAACCAGTTTGGCTTTTTCTCGGGCTAAAGCTTCCGGCCCGGAATAAGACTCCACATGGACGGGAATTTCTCCGATAGCGGTGATGACCGCGATTTGCGGTTGGGCAATTTCCAAAAGATATTTGATGTTTCCCGGTTGGTCAGCGGCATATTCCAAAACCAGAATCTCCGGATATTTGAAAGAACTAAATTTACGCGGAATTAAAATCCGAAACAGCGAAACAATCAATACCTTCAGCCAAAACAAAAAAGCCGGTTTTTCAATTTTTTGCCAATCGCCTAAAATCGTCAGCGGCACCCCGATTTCATTATTAAAATTACCGCTGGTCGCCCTGATTTTTCGTTCTTTGGAAAGAACAGCCCTGATAGCTTCTTTGGTGGAAGTTTTTCCGACACTGCCGGTTATGGCCACAATTCCCGGCTGATAACGCGAAATTACAGCTCGAGCTAATTGCTTTAAAATTAATTTTAAAATTTTTAAAAAAATATTTTTCATAATAATTACTAGTGGCTAGTGGCTAACTTATCCGGCGGTATATTGTAATAATTTAAAATAAATTGGGCTAGTTCTTTAAAAGCGGGAACAACGCTTAAGCCGGCCAGAGGCGCTCCTTGAGGTTTATCAATTTTTAACAAAATAACAAATTGAGGGTTGTCCGCCGGAGCAAAACCAATATAGGTATTGATGACATCCGCGGTATAACCGCCGTTTTGGAAATCCGGCGCTTGCGCGGTGCCAGTTTTCCCCGCCACCCGATAGTTGGCAATGGCCGCCACTTGCGCTTTTTCAACCGCTGAAACCATCATTTCTTTTAATTGGCGGCTAGTTTCCGGGCTTATGACTTGCCTTAAAACTTTCGGCTTGAGTTCGGCGTTCAAATAAGGCCTCATTAAGTTGCCGCCGTTAGCAATGGCCGAGAAGGCATTGATTAATTCCAAAGGAGTAACGGCTATTCCCTGACCGAAAGAAACAGTGGCAAAATCAATATCCCGGGCTTGCTTTTTCTCTAAATTAGTCAAATTTCCGACTCGTTCCTGGGAAAAATCAATGCCAGTCGTTTTGTTTAATCCGAATTTTACAAGATAATTATAAAATAAATCATGGCCCGTCGTTTTTTCAGCCCAAACCGCGCCGGTGTTGATAGACCCTTCAATCACATTGGTCATGGTTATTTTACCGTGAGCTTTCTTGTCCCAATTTTCAATAGTTTTTCCGTTTAAAGTAACGGAACCGCTGTCATAAAAAGTTGTTTCCGGCGTAATTTTTTTGCTATCAAGCCCGGCCGCCATAGTAATGATTTTTAAAACCGAACCCGGCTCGTAAAGACTTTTGATAGCCGGGTTTAAAAATAAACCAACTTCGGCCTGATTATAATTGTTTGGGTCAAAATCCGGTTTATTGGTTAAAGCCAAAATTTCTCCGGTCGCCGGCTTTTGGATAATGACCGTTCCGCCAGTCGCTTGAAATTTTTCTATCAGATTACTTAAAACTTTTTCCGCTTGAGCTTGAAGATCGCGGTCAATGGTTAAAATTAAATCTTCGTTATTTTTTAACGCGTCGTTGTAAAAACTTTCTAAACCATACAAGCCGGAAGGCTGATTGTTTTTTTCATTAAACCCAAAAAAACCAATCAGTTGAGAAGCTAAATTTTGGAAAGGGTAATAACGAAAATTTTGGACATCAGTATAAACTCCTTTCAAGTTAAGAGCTTTTACCGACTGAACTTGCTCGGCGGAAGCTTTCCCCACAAGCAATTCGTAAGCATCGTCTGGCTTGGAAAGCGAAACCGTTAATTTTTCTTTAGTCCAACCGATAATCGGCGCCAGGATTTCAGCGAATTTTTCCGGCTGTTTAATTTTTTCAGGAACAGCGTAAATTACCGGAAATTTTTTATTGATGGCCACTTGAACCAGCTTATTGTAGCGGTCCGTGAAATAAATCACGCCTCTGGCGAACTCATTATTTTGAGCAATATTGTCGCGAGCTTCAACTCGCTCTAGGTAATCAAAGCCCTGCTCCACTTGAAGATTGTAAACTCTGAAAATCAGCCCGCCATAAATTAAAGCGAAAATGACTACTAAAAAAGTGGCGCGGAATTTCATCGGTTTGCTTAAAAACTAACTCCCAAATACTGGGGGTGCTGGTCTAAGACCAAGCTATTTTCTTCAGCTAATTTTTCTAAACTGGCTGAATCAATCAATTTGTAAAATTGGCTTTTTAAATCGGAATTATGCGTTTCGTTGCTAACTATAGCCTTTGAGAGGGATTGAACGCGATAGTTGAGACCGACTACGCGATTATACTCATAAATGTAGAAACCGGCCATAAGAAAAATTACAATTGAAATGATTATTGGGCTTAACTTGTTTTTGTTTTTTGAAGGTTGAATAATAGTCATATATTTTTTTACAGTAATTATCGTAATTATAATAATTTAGCGGCTCTTAATTTGGCTGACCGAGACCGCGGATTTTGCCCTATTTCCTCTATTGTCGGCCTAATCGGTTTTTTGGTTAAAATTTCCATTTTTCCTTCTTTGGATTTTTCCCGAAAATAATTTTTCACCAAACGATCTTCCAGCGAATGAAATGAAATGATGGCGATTCGACCTTTTGGCTTTAAAATCTTATCTAAATTTTTTAATAATCTTTCTAAATTTTCCAATTCTTGGTTAACATAAATCCGCAAGGCCTGAAAAGTTCTAGTGGCGGGGTGAATTCTTCCTTTTTCGTAATTGTTCGGCACCGCTTTTTTAATAACTTCCACAAAATCAAAAGTCGTTAAAATTCTTTTCTTTTTTCTTTCTTCAATTATTTTTCGGGCAATCCTTCGGGAAAATCTTTCTTCTCCGTATTGAAAGAAAATGTCCGCCAAATCTTTTTCGTTAAAGCTATTTATTATCTCCGCCGCGGTTAAAGACGCAAATTCATACTGTTCTGGCACCGCTTCAGATTCAGATAAGCTGTTCGCGTTAGCCTGCGCCTGGTCTGTCTTATTCTGTGTGATAAAATAACGCATATCCAAGGGCTCGTTTCTCATAAAACTAAATCCCCTGCCCGAATGTTCCAGCTGTTCGGAAGACATTCCCAAGTCAAGAAGCAGTCCATCGGCCATTCCCAATTTATTTCCTTGCCTACCGGCAGGCAGGTCTTCTAGAATTTTCGGCAAATCAGCGTAGTTGCCGCAAATCGCGATAGTTTTTGGTTTAAAATTTTCTATCGCGTTATTATCCCAATCAACCGCTAAAAATTTTCCCGAAGGCGTTATTTTTTCTAAAATAGAAACGGCGTGCCCGCCGTTGCCAACGGTCCCGTCAATAAAAAATTCTCCGGGTTTTGGATCTAAAACAGCTATGACTTCTTTTAAAAGAACAGGGATATGCATTTTAAATTCCCAACTCCGACAATTTTTCCGCTATTTCGTCCGACGACCCTTCGGTTTTATTTTTATATTCCTGCCATTTTTCGGAATCCCAAATTTCAATTCTATTATAAAGACCGGCAATCGCCACTTGTTTTCGCAGACCAGAGTATTTTCTCAAATAATCGGGAGTTAGAATTCTTCCTTGTTTATCAATTTCCACATCCATAGCTCCAGCCAACATCAAACGAACAAAAGCTCGAGAGTTTGATTGAGCCAACGGCAAAGCAATTAGTTTTTGCGCCAGTATTTCCCATTCTTTTGATGTAAAAAGAAACAAACAGCGATCAAGACCGCGAGTTATAATAGCGCCTCCGGCTAATTTATCGCGGAATTTCGCCGGAATCGCCAACCTTCCTTTAGAATCTAAATTATGTTGATATTCGCCGATAAACATAAAAATTAAGTTATCCCCAGTTTTAGCACTTATCCACACCTTTATCCACAATTCCCCACTTCCATTTCATGATACACCACTAGAAGAAATCAGTCAAAACTAAACCCCGACAGTTTATGGGCTCGCGGGACCTTTATTTATGCGGTTTTCTGAAATTTATCTCTCAAAGTTATACACAAGTTATTCACCACCGCCAAAAAAAATAGTCCCGACATAATGTCGGGGCTAATTAACTTTAAATTACGAAATAAAGCCGCAAACAGCAAAAGAATGAATTTTCTGAAACCCAAACGGAAGCGCAGCTCCGACCGCGGTCGGAGCGTGAGCGGGTTGAAGAAAATTTATTCTTTCGCTGTTTATCAAAATGCGCGTTTCGTAATTCAAGGTAAATGAAAAATGTTATTCGTACCTTAATTCAATTTTGTCGCCATCTTTCATTTGATAATTTTCAAGCTCATTGTTTTTCTCTCCGTTAACAGTCATATCTGTCAACTGTCCAAATGCCGTAAAATCTTTATCCCATATCTTAAAAAAATGGCCGAGTTTTATGTCGTCTTGGCGGACCAATCCTTCAAACTCAAGGTGAATAACGCCGCTTGCGTCATGAGTGTGAACCGGCTGGTGGACAACGCCGATACCGATATTCGCTGGTATTTCTTGTTTTTGCCCTTTTATAAAAATCGTTAACTCGGAATGCCAATGGAGACCATTGCGAGAAATTATTTCCGCTTCTGGGATTGAAGGACGAGTGGTCAAATACCAAATGAAACTTCCAATGCTTCCGCCGACGACAATAATCACGAGCGTGATTTTTAATACGCGTTTCACAGCGCGCTGCCACGTAAGCTTTTGTTTCTCTTCGGCGCGCTGCTCGTAACGCAATTCTTTTCGTTCTTTTTTTGTTAGTTGTTCAGTTGGTTGGTTATTTTCCATTTACTTATCTTGCAACGCAAGCTCAACAAGCTGTTTTACTGCCACGTATGGTTGCGCGCCGGAGAGCGGATACTTTTTTCCGCTTTTCGTTACGATAATGCTCCACGGCGTGCCATTTCCTCCGGTCGCGGCGGCATTATCAATATCGTCTTGAACACGCTTGTCGTGTTTGCCGCTAACGAGGCAAGAGTTAAACTTGTTTTCATTAAAACCAATTTCCCGAACGATTTGGGAAAATACCGTGTCAAGGTCTGTTTGGTTATTTGACGGCGTAAGTTCAAAAAAGCGATTAGTGAATTTCCAAAACGCATCGTTTCCGCCAAGCTCTGCCGCGCATTCCGACGCAATCGCTTCCGGCCTTGCTTTTGAATGGATAGACTCAAGCGGAAAATGGCGGTATATCCAGGCTACCTGTCCGTCTTCGCCGTATTCATCAATAACCTGCCGCATTGTGGAATGAAATCGCGCGCAAAAAGGACATTCCATATCTGAATACTCAACGACTTTCACCAAAGCATTCGGATTGCCATAAATATGATCCGCGCTCGTAATAGAACTTAAATTTTCCAATTCGGTCGTATTTCCCGCGACTTCTTTTTCTTTAAGTGGCGGTGCGGTGACAATACCGTTTCCCCGCGCGCCGACAAAATATATCGCTCCCGCGATGAGCGCGCCGGCAATTACAATCGCCACTGGCGCCGAAAAATTGCTTTTCGTCTGTGTTGCCTGTTGAGCGTCTTCTTGTTCCATAGGCGAAAAATTATATTGATTAACCGCTGTAAAAATTGAACCTGCGACTTTTCCGTCCTTTTTATTTTGTGGGTGATACTGGTTTCGAACCAGTGACCTCTGCGATGTGAACGCAGCGCTCTACCACTGAGCTAATCACCCCTTAGCTCTGTCATTGAGCTAAGGGCGCGTATTTTATTGAATCTCTGCTGTGGCACCAACAGCTTCCAAGTTCTTCTTCAATTCTTCAGCGTCTTCTTTCTTCAGCCCTTCTTTGATGGTTTTTGGCGCTCCATCGGCAATATCCTTGGCCTCTTTTAATCCAAGCCCAGTGGCTTCTTTAATAAGCTTGATGACATTGATTTTTTGATCACCGCTGGTTTTCAAAATAACATTGAAAGAAGTTTTTTCTTCTTTAACCGCTGAAGCTTCGGCGGAAGCGGAAGTGGCGGCCGCCGGCATAGCCGCCGAAACGCCAAATTTTTCTTCCAAAGTTTTTACTAATTCCGCCAATTCTATAACAGTCAACTTTTCTATTTTTTCAATTAAATCTTTGAATTTTTCCATAATTATAAGCCACTAGCCACTAGTGATTAGCCAATAGTACTAGTGGCTATTCGCTAGTGGCTAATTACTAAGTACCCGACCTTTTGCTTTTTTCATTCAATATATACAAAACCATTTTTATCGGGGCTGTTAAAACTCCGGCTAATTGAGCCAATAAAACTTCTCGCGACGGCAAAAGAGCGATTTTTTTAAACAAATTCGGCTCCAAAAATTGTTTTTCTTTTAAATCATAAGCCCCCAATATCTTGATGCCTTCAAAAAATTTATAAATAGGGCTGGCTATTGAATAAACATCTTTCGGCGCGAAAATCGCTCCCATCTGCCCCCCGAACACGGATTGAGGGTCAAAATCAATTTCGTTCTTTTTAAAAATAATTTTCAATAATCGCTTTTTGAGAACTTTAAACTGAACACCAAATTCTTTGAGTTTTTTCTTAAGCGCAAGGATGTTCTTATTGGGAACTTTGCTGAAGTCAACAAAAATAAAACTTTGGCTTTTTTCAAAAAGCTCTTCACCGGCCTTAATTTCTTTAATTTTTTGTTCTTTGGATTTCATATTCTAAAAAAATACGGCTGAAAGCCGCAGATAATTTTCTAAAACGATTTATCTCCTCGGTAGGTCTTATTGACGCCTACTGTCTGCGGATTGTTGAATAATATATTGACGACAATTCAATGTCAAGGCCCTACTCTCCAATCAACGGCACGAAACTGAAACCGAAAAACTCTCTTTTTTCAAATTCATTTTGGCTGATTTTGTCCAAAACCACAATGCTGTTGCCAACCGGCATTACCAATCTACCGCCGATTTTAAGCTCTTTTTTCCATGCCTCCGGAACGTCTTTACTGGCAGCCGCGGCTATCACCTTATCAAACGGAGCTTTTTTAAAATATCCTTTGGAAGCATCGCCGCAAACAAAATTAACTATCCCCTTCTCTATAAAATTATATTTGGCGATATTTTGCTTTCCAAATTTACAGATTTCCGGAACTCTTTCAATGGCGTAAACCCTGCCGTTTTCTCCGACAACTTGAGCCAAAAGAGCGCTCACCCAGCCGCTGCCGGCGCCCACTTCCAAGATTTTTTCATCCGGTTTCGGTTCCAAAAGTTCCAACATAAAAGCAACTGTTAAAGGCTGGGAAATCGTCTGACCGAATCCGATAGGCAAAGGCTGGTTTAAATAAGCTTCATTTTTAAAATTTTCCGGAACAAAATCAATCCGATCAATTTTTTCAAAAGCCTCAATTAAAAAAGGATTTTTTAGATAACCAGCCCTGATTAAATCTTTAATTAAAGATTCTTTGGAATTCATATTATCTCTTCTTCGTAATCTGGCGGGGGTGCAAGGAATCGAACCCTGGTCTCTTCTTTTGGAGAGAAGCATTCTACCACTGAACCACACCCCCATATTTTAATCATATTTTAATAAAAATGCTTTAGCAATCATCAAAAGCTGGCGAGCTATGGCAGTATCGTGGTATCGAATTGACGCACAACCATTATATTCTTTTCTTATTCTTTTCCCGCCATTCTTTTTATGAAATGGCTTAATAAATTGATTTAGCGGAATATTTGTAATATCTGACCAAAATCTTAATTGATACTTAGTATTATGATACTGATGCAAATGGACACAAACCCTGAACTTATTTTCATCAACATCAAAAGATTTTCTAAATAAAGTTAAAAATGTTCTTATGAGTTGATAATCAGAATTTGTAAAATTCACGCCTGAACGCAAATTTTTTGTGCCTTCGCAACAATAAATTAAAGAACAAATAGTTTTTAGTAAATTTCTATCTAATTTAAATTGATTAATATCTTTAACTGCATTATTAAAATAAGATTCAATAACTTGACTGGTTTTTCTTCTCTTATTCTCTGCAGAAATAAATTGTCCTAATTTAATTTTACTTAAAAGTCGTGATTTTGCTTTTCCTGTTAAAACAATATCTCTCACCCATCCAGAAATAACACTTTTAGAAACTCCAAATTCTTTATGGATTTCATTAAGCGAATGTCCTTTTTTCCTTAATATTGTAATTTTTTCTTTTAATATTGCTGAATAGGCCATAATGGTTACATAACCATTATAATCTATTTTAATAACTAAACAAATTATTTCTTTCCTTCTTTATGAAGAGTATGCTTTTTGCACCAACGGCAATATTTTTTGTATTCCAATTTCTTTTCAACGGTTTTTCTGTTTTTCCGCGTGTAATAATTCACTCTTTTACATTGAGAGCATTTCAGTCTTATTAAATTTTCCGAAAATTTTGATTGGGCCATATAATATTTATATTATATTTAATAATCTTTATTTATCAACCTTGAGCCCGTGCGCAGATTTGCACTGCGGACCTCATTCTTACCAAGAATGCGCTCTACTACCTGAGCTACGCGGGCAATTAAAGCCACTTCCGAATCCCCTTTTTACCGGCCGCTGCTTATCCCGATATTCTAAAATTTTGCCTGAGCCACCTCCGAGACTTGAACTCGGAACCTTCACTTTACAAAAGTGTTGCTCTGCCGTTGAGCTAAGGAGGCGAGATTTTTTAGAACATCTTGGATTATAACAGCAAAACTCCCTTTATTTTAACAGAATTTTAAAAATTTTAAATAGCTATCATTTTGCATGAGTTAATCAGCTCATCGGTTCTGTGCGCAGGGAGGGATTCGAACCCCCGTAGCCACAAGGGCGTCAGATTTACAGTCTGATGCATTTGACCGCTCTGCCACCTGCGCTTATCTATCCGCAATCAATTTAAAAAGCATATCCCCTTTTTATAATTTAAATCAATCTTTCGCGCGTTAACGCCTCCGATTTTTCAGTATATACCTCGCGATGCGTTAATTCAAACGGCCTCTTGCGACCAGTTGAAATACTCCCGCCATTCTTATGCTTATCAATTCTTTCTTCCAGATTAGACGCGCGATTTATTGGCTTAATCCGTTTCCGGTATTTCCGTTATCGCCATTTTTCTTAAATTTATTAAGACGCTTGCTAACCATATTGTCAGTTTTCATTAAAATCAGTTTTATTTTCCGGAGTATTTTTTCCATAAAAGCATTAATCGCGATGTCTATCTTTTCAAAAGGAAAAGAGCTCCACCGGTTAATTTTTCTTTCAGGAATATTAACAGCTTCAATTTCGCTGATGCGGGGCAATGCCCGAGCTACCAGAAAAATAATCGCTCCCAAGCTAATCATTATAAAAATTTGAAGAACAAAATTATACATATATTATGGAGTAATCGCGAATATACTAATTATAAAACAAATATACGAATAATAAAAATAAAAATTAGCATATTTGTTTAATATTCGTATATTAGCGATTACTCTTTATATTTCGTACCGGCAAAATCTTTCCACCCGAATATTTTCTCCCAGTCTGGCAATGGCGTCTTTAGCCAAAGCGTCAATAGTTATTGACTCATCTTTGATATAAGGCTGGGCAAGCAAGCTTTCGGTGTCAGCCGGGTCTAGCGCCGCGATCTGCATAACTAAATTATGGGCTAATTCTTTAAAAACTTCTGACCGAGCCACAAAATCAGTTTCACACCTAAGCTCTAAAAGAACTCCCACTCTGTTATTGTGAATATAAGCCTCCAAAAGCCCTGACCCCGTGGAACGGTCGGTTTTTTGCCCAACTTTAACCAGCCCCCATTTTTTAATGAGAGCAACCGCTTTTTCAAAATCGTCGCCAGCTTCTTGAAAAGCCTTCTTGCAAGACATCACGCCGGCGCCGGTCATATCTCTAAGTTTTTGAATAATTTCAATATTGGCCATGCTGTAATAATTATAAATAAAAAATCCACTCCCCTTATATATTTATTTATCTTTCTCCGCGTCTATTTTAATTTCAGATTTAATGAAAGCCGGCTCCAGATACTTCATAATCCATTCAATGCTATTCTTGCTGTGGTCGTTGGCCGGAATAAAATAATCAGCCGCTGCCGGGTCGCAGTCGGTTGACATAATCGCGATAACCGGAATATTTACGCGCTTAGCCTCTCTGATTGCCGTCCAATGCTCCTTGGCATCAACCACAAATAAAACATCCGGCAATTTATTAAGATTGACTAATCCGCTAAAGGCCTTCTCCATCTTGGCTATTTCTTTATCAATTTTCACTCGTTCTTTTTTAGTATATTTATCTAATTCGCCTTGCTCTTTCTGGACTTTCAAGCCCAAATAATAAGCCATCCGTTGATTGATAACTTTAAAATTAGTTAAAGTTCCGCCCAACCAGCGTTGCGTCATATAAGGAGAATTGTGTTTTTTGGCGAAATCTTCAATTAGTTTTTGGGCGGCTGGCTGGGTAGCGACAAAAAGCGTCACAGCCCCCTCGGCGGTCTTTGCTTGAAGGAAATCTTTAACTTTACCCAGGGCCGAAAGAACAATCTTGAGATCAATCAACTCAATGCCATTGCGAGTAGAAAAAATACAAGACTTCATCTTGGGATGGGTCCTTGATTTTTTATGACCATAGATTACCCCAACTTCAAGCATTTCTTTGAATACATCGTCTTGGGGGATGTTTAATATTTGATCTGATTCAATCATAATGGAAAATTATAACAATAAAAAATTTAAAATGCAAACATTCTCTATTTTTCTATTCTTTCCGGTGTTGAGCCCGCCATTCGGCGATTTTTTGGTGATTGCCGGAAAGCAAAATTTTAGGAACGCGATATTCTTTCTTTTTTTTGCCGCGGCTTGACGGCGGCCAGGCAAATGCTTCAGGGCGGGTGTAAACTGGCACTCCGACACCCAAGCGTTTTTCTTCAAGCGATTCTGCCTTTCCCAAAACTCCCGGCAAATGCCGAGAAACGGCGTCAATTAAAACCATCGCCGGTAATTCGCCGCCGGTTAAAACATAAGGACCAGCGGAAATTTCTTGAATCTTAATTTCCGAGTCATAAATTATTTTTTTTATTCTTTCGTCAATTCCTTCGTAATGGCCGCAAATCAAAACTAACTGTTTATAATTTTTCGCTAATCCCGCCGCTATTTTGCTGTTAAATTGTTCGCCGCTTGGCGTAAATAAAACAACTTTCAACTTTGGGTTTTTGGCCTTTAATTTCAGGCTTAAAATCGCTCTCGCGAGCGGCTCAATTTTGATAATCATCCCCGGACCGCCTCCGTAAGATCTATCATCAACTTTCCGATGCTTTTCATCGGTAAAATCACGGAGATTATGAATTTTAATCTCAACCAAGCCCTTCTTCTGGGCTTGTTTTAGGATTGATTCATTTAAATAAGAAAAGGCCTCCGGGAAAATAGTAAAAATATTAAAAATCATATCAGTATTGTCCAAACAAAAACCGCGCTCTTTATGAGAATAGCACGGTTTTTGCTGAAATTAAATTTTATTTTTAGAATTTCAAATCTTCAACAACTTTATTGACTGATTCAGTGGCGTGATTAAGGCGAGTGCTGCCTTCGGGTTCTTCAATTTTCAGATTAACCCGGGCGTTGTTTTTAACGCCTACAATCCGCAACAGCGAACGAATAGCTTTGGCTGTTGAACCTTGGCGGCCAATTACTTGACCCATGTCCTGGGGATTAACTTTCAAAGAAAGCAAAACTCCCATTTCGTCTACCTTGCGATCAATCTTGACTTCTTCGGGGTGATCAACAATGGCTTTGATGAGAAATTCAAGAAATTCCTGATAATTACCTGTCATATCGAGTTTCTAAATTTCCAGTTTTTCAATAATATTCGACCTTTTTCATTAACATCCAAATTTCCATTTTAGAATACCTATATGATAACACTAATTTAAAGCAAAGTCAATAGCCAGTTAAACTTTCTTCTTCAAAAGATTTTTGATGCTGGGAGTCGGTTGAGCGCCGTTTTTGATCCAATAATTAATCCGTTCAATATCAAGTTTGAATTTATCGTTGTGCGGATTAAACCAGCCCATATCTTCAACAAAACGGCCGTCAACTTTTGAGCGTTTCTCGGCCACAATCACCCTGAAAGAGGCTTGGCCTTTTTTCCCTATTCTTTTTAATTTAATAGCGAGCATAATTAACTTTCAGATTATAGCTTTTAGGTTTGAGTGTCAAGCTTTAACGACAGGATTCTAGAAACACCGTCTTCGCCCATGGTTATTCCGTATAAAACATCGGCTACGCTCATCGTTGACCGATTATGAGTAATAATAATAAATTGGGTTTTCTCGGAAAATTTCTTAATCAACCCGGCAAATCGTTGAGCGTTGCGGTCGTCTAAAGCCGAATCAACTTCGTCAAGCACCAAAAACGGAGGCGGATTGACCGAAATTAAAGCAAACAGAGCCGCCATGGAAACCAAACTCCGCTCTCCTCCGGAAAGCATTTCCAAACTGGAAATTCTTCTTCTCGGCAAATCAAAATCAATTTCTATGCCCGCTTCTTCGGTTGGCGTTTCCAACTCCGCCATATTCTCGGTTTTTTCTGAATCTTTGTTTTCTTCGTTTAGATCATCAACTTTGGGCCTTGGGCTTTGGGCTTTGAACTTCAAGCTGGCTTTCCCGCCTCCGAACATCAACCGAAAATAATTATCAAATTCTTTATTAATTAATTTAAGCGCTTCTTGAAAATCAGAGCGAATTTTTTTATCCAAGTCCTTAATCAAAATCCTAAGATCAACAGAGGCCTTTTCTAAATCGGCCGACTGATGCGACAAAAATTGATAGCGTTCTTCGGTTTCCCGCGCTTCTTTAACCACCAAGGGATCAATGTCGCCGATACTCGCCAAATCAGTTCTTAATTTGAACATCCGCCTTTCTGTTTCGGATAATTGGGAAAAAGACATTGGCGAAACATCGGGGCAATTATTAAATTCTTTCATTGACCTGCCAATTTGATTTAATTGAATCTCTAAATCTTGTAATTTTAAATTCAATTTTTCTTTTTCAAAAACAATGCTATTCTTTTCGTTTTCCAAATGATTAATTTCTTTTCTTTTTTCTTCAATAATTTTAAAGCTTTCAATCAAAAGTTTTTCATTTTCAGCTAATCGCGATAATTCAGAATTTAACGATTCCAATTTTCCAACGATTTTTTCCTTTTCTTCTTTAATTTTTGAAAGACCATTGTCCCCTTCCAAAGATTTTTCCAAAGATTTATCTTGAAGAGAAAAGAATTGATTGATTTTTTCAAGCCCGCGTTCTATGTTTATTTTTAATTTATCTAATTGTTCCAAAGACAAACCCGTTTCCAGCAAATTTTTTATTTCTTCAATTAAGCCAATCAGGTCTTTTGCCCGATATTCAATTTTTTTGGATTCGGAACTAGTGGCGTTTAATATTTCCAATTTAGCCTCAAAATGACCAAGTTCTCTCTGGCAATCAGACCGTTTAGCCAACAATTCGGCGGTTCGCGATTTCAATTCGTCAATTTTCGCCAATTCCACCTGAAATTTTTCCAATTCTTTTTGTTTTTGCCCGATTTCTTTTTCTAAAGCCGCCAAAGGCAAACTAATAACGGCTAAATTGTTTTTTATCTCCGTTAATTTAAATGAAAAATAATTATTTTCTAAATTTTTCAGCTCCTCTTCTAATTCGCTCCGTTTTTCCCACTTGCCGGTCTGCCGACGGAGCATTTTTAAGTGAGGCTCCAATTCTTCGGCTATCGCTTTAATTTTTTCCAAATTGATAACCGTGCTTTCCAGCCGATGTTCGGATTGAGATTTTTTAAGCTGAAATTCTTTCAATCCGATAATTTCTTCAATCATTTGCTGGCGTTCAAGCGGCGAACTTTTAACAAAAATATCGCTCTCTCCCTGGCTAACAATGGTAAAGCCTCGGGCGCCCAAGCGAGATTTGGCCAAGAGCTCAACCACATCTTTCAAACGAACGAGTTCTTGGTTCAGGAAAAATTCGGAAAGGCCGGAACGATCAACCTTTCGGGTTAAAACCACTTCTTCACAATCAATCGGCAACCAGCGGGACCTGTTGTCAAAACAAATGGCGGCTTGAGCCAAGCCCAGAGCCGATTTTTTCGGCGTGCCGCTAAAAATCAAATTTTCAATTTTTTCGCCGCGAAGCTGTTTGGCTTCCCGCTCGCCCAACAGCCAACGCAAGGCATCCGCCACATTGGATTTGCCGCTGCCGTTCGGACCGACAACCGCCACCACTCCAGCCGGAAATTCCAAAACCGTCTTCTGGGCAAAAGACTTAAAACCGCTTAATTCAAGACGCTTTAAAAAAATAGACATAAAGGGAATTCCTTCGCTGGAGTAAATTAACCGTTATCTTTAATTTCTCCCATATCGTTATTTTTTTGAAAACTTTTTACTATCGGCTCTAAATTTCCTTCCATAATGCTTTCAATGTTGTGCCATTTTTTGCCGATTCGGTGGTCGGTTATTCTATCCTGGGGGAAATTGTAAGTTCTGATTTTTTCCGACCGCTCGGCTGAACCGATTTGTTCTTTCCGAATGGCTCCCAATTTTTCCCGCTCTTCGTTTTGTTTGAATTCAAAAAGCTTGGCTCTCAAAACGCTCATCGCTTGTTCCCTGTTCGCGGCTTGCGACCGCCCAACCTGGGAAGCAACCACCAACCCGGAAGGTTTGTGAACAACCCGGACGGCTGTTTCCACTTTATTGACATTTTGCCCGCCGGGACCGGATGAACGAAAAAAAGAAACTTCCAAATCTTGCGGGTTTATCTTAACTTGAGTCGGTTCCACTTCCGGCAAAACCGCCACGGAAATAGTGGAAGTGTGAACCCGGCCGGCTTTTTCCGTCTTCGGAATCCGTTGAACGCGATGAACGCCGGATTCAAATTTTAAAGCCTCGTAAACTCCTTCACCGCTGACTTCGGCCACTAATGTTTTATAACCGTTAAGCGAAGTTTGATGATAATCAAGAATCGCAAAATGCCAGCCTTTATTGAGAGCGAATTTTTGATAAGCCCGGCTTAAATCAGCGGCAAAAATCGCCGCTTCTTCGCCACCCGCTCCGGCTCTTATTTCTAAAATTATTTTGTTCATTTATTAGCATTATATACATTATCAGAAAATTAGAAA
>JBBTUZ010000090.1:0-7382 GCA_038063495.1 Patescibacteria group bacterium
TTCTTCAACCGCCGGATCAATTGTCATTCAGGGATTTTAAGGTTTAAAATTAATTATCCGGGAATATCTCTCCAAGCGCAAAACTAAAATAGCAAAAAAAGAGCAGATTGACTTTTGATTTTTGCGATTTATAATTTAGATTAATTATCTATATGGAAGAACAAACGATTCAACCAGAGGAAGAAAAAAAGGAAGAGGGAGATGAAGTGTTAAAATGCCAAAAGGAACGGGATGAATATCTGGACGGCTGGAGGCGGGCCAAAGCCGAACTTCTCAATTATAAAAAAGAAGAAACTAAAAGATTTGAAATTTTCGCGAAGTTGGCCAATGAAGGATTGATAAGAGAAATTTTGAAAGTTTTGAATAGTTTTGATTTGGGGTTAGCGTCTTTGGAAAAAGACGGTTCGGCCCAAAAAGGAATGTATTTGATCCGTTCTCAATTAAAAGACGCTCTTAAGTCTTGCGGTTTGGAAGAAATGACGGTTTCGGCGGGAGAAATTTTTAATCCGGCTACACAAGAAGCGGTGGCCGAAATTGAATCGGATCAGCCGGCGGGAGCCGTGATTGAAGAAGTGGAAAAAGGTTATTTGTTAAATGGCCGGGTCATTAAACCGACCCGAGTCAAAGTCGCGAAATAATAATTAGCCACTAGTGGCATAAATTTTATGGCAAAAATTTTAGGCATTGATTTAGGAACAACTTATTCGGCGATGGCGGTTATTGAAGGAGGAGAATCAAAAATTATTGAAAACACCGAAGGCAATCGGACGACTCCTTCAGTTGTCGCTTTAAGCAAGAACGGAGAAAGATTGGCGGGTTTGTTGGCGAAACGCCAGTCAATCACCAATCCCAAAAACACTATTTTTTCGGTCAAGCGTTTAATCGGCCGGAGATTTAGCGATAAAACGGTTCAATATGACAAAACATGGCTGTCTTATGAAATTAAAGAAGGAGCCAATGACGGAGTGGAAATAAAATTAGGCGACCGATGGTATAAGCCCGAAGAAATTTCGGCTATGATTCTTCAAAAGCTTAAAGCGGACGCTGAAGCCAAATTGGGAGAAAAAATTGAAGAGGCGGTCATCACCGTTCCGGCTTATTTTGACGACAGCCAGCGTCAAGCCACTAAAAACGCCGGAGAAATTGCCGGTTTCAAAGTGCGGTTAATTTTAAACGAACCTACGGCCGCGGCTTTGGCTTATGGGTTGAACAAGAAAAAAAACGAGAAGATTATCGTTTATGATTTCGGCGGCGGCACTTTTGACATTTCTATTTTAGAAGTAAGCGAAGATGTGATTGAGGTTAAAGGAACCGGCGGCGATACCCACTTGGGAGGCGATGACTTTGATAAAAGAATCATTGATTATTTAGTTTCGGATTACAAAAAACAAGAAGGGATTGATATTTCTAAAGACCCGTTGGCCTTACAGCGCTTGAAGGAAGCGGCGGAAAGAGCCAAGCACGAGCTTTCCACGGCTTCAGAAACCGAAATCAACCTGCCTTACGCCACTACCGATGCTTCCGGCCCTAAACATTTTTTGAAAAAATTAACCCGAGCTAAATTAGAAGAATTAGTCGGAGATTTAATTGAGCGTTCTATCAAATTGGTGGACGAAACTTTGAAAGAAGCAGGTTTTAAACCAGCGGATATTGAACAGATAGTTTTGGTCGGCGGACAAACGAGAATGCCGGCTATTCAGGAGGCGGTTAAAAAATTCTTCGGGAAAGAACCTCACAAGGAAGTTAATCCCGATGAAGTGGTGGCTGACGGAGCGGCGATTCAGGCCGGAATTCTTCAAGGCGAGGTCAGGGACATTCTGCTTTTGGATGTCAGCCCTTTGAGTTTGAGTTTGGAAACTTTGGGCGGTATTGCCACGCCGATGATTCCCAAAAATACGACTATTCCGACCGCTAAAACTCAAACTTTTTCAACGGCGGCGGACAATCAAACTACGGTGGAAATCGTGGTGCTTCAAGGAGAAAGAGAAATGGCCGCTGACAATAAGCTTTTGGGCCGTTTCCTGCTTGACGGAATTACGCCGGCGGCGCGGGGCGTTCCCCAAGTTGAAGTTACTTTTGACATTGATGCTAACGGCATTTTAAATGTTTCGGCCAAGGATAAGGCCAGCGGTAAAAGTCAGACAATCAGAATTGAAGCGACCACCGCTTTAAACAAAGAAGAGGTGGAACGATTAAAACAGGAAGCCGCTCTTCATGCCGAAGAAGATCGAAAAAAGAAAGAATTAGTGGAGGCGAAAAATCAGGCTGAATCATCAATTTATTTAGCCGAAAAAACGCTTCGGGAAAACGGCGATAAAATCGCTCAAGAGTTGAAAGATTCTCTCGCGGCAAAAATAGAAAAGTTGAAATCAGTTAAGGAAGGCGACAACGCCGAAGCGGTTCAGTCGGCGATCAATGAACTTTCTCAAGTCCTTCAAGACATTGGCAAGGGGCCGCAAGCCAAGTAGCGGAATTTCGGCCGTTTTTGGCAACAATCCGACAAAAATATATTGCCGAAATTTTACTACAAGGTATAATAAATGGACAATGGCCGATTTGCTTTCCAAGGAAAAAGAAAACGATTCTTGTCAGTCGCCTGTCAAAGTTGTTCCTCTTTTGTTTTTTGAAGTTAGCTTCGCTTTTTTGACGAGTTTTTGTTTTCGGCAACTTATAGGCAATGTCAATCCGCCAGCCAACGGGTTATTTTGGTTTCTAATCAGCCTGGGTTTGTTTATTGTTTTCTCTTTTTTAACCGCTCTTTTGGTGAGCGGATTTATGTGGTCGGGTTTAGCGGCTGGTTTGTCGGCGCTTGCCAGTTTGGCGGTTTTCTACGATTATTTTTCAACAACCCTGTTTGTTTTTGGGATTTTTATTTTTTTGATTTTCATATGGGGGATAAATAGTTTGCGTTCCGAATTGGAAAATTCTTTGAAAATTAGATTTTTTTATTTGACAAAAGCATTCTTGCCAAAAGTCGCTTTGGGGGTGGCGATTTTGATATCTCTCTTCAGCTACTTTTTGTTTACCGCCAGGGGCGGTTTCCCGATTTCCTTTGAAAATTTTCAGTTTTTATTAAAACCGAACGAAAAGCTGATTGGCATCTTGATTAAAGATTTTAGTTTTCAAAAACCGCTTCAAACAGTTTTAGCCGGCTTGCTAGCGCCGCAATTAGCCGCCAAAGTTCCTAATTTTGAAAATTTACCGGCTTCAACCAAAGAGGCTGTTTTGGAGTTAACTATTAAGCGAGAATTTTTGGACGGTTTAAGTAAATTTCTTGGTTCCGAAATCAACGCCCAGGATTCGGCTGACAAGGTTATTTATAATTCTTTAGTAATAAAATTTAGTCAACTGGATGAGGGGGTTAAAAAGTGGATAATTATAGGAATATTTGTCGTTTTGTTTTTGACCATTCGGGCTTTATTTGTCCCCGTAAACTGGCTATTGTCCATTTTCATCTTTTTAATTTATTTATTTTTATTAGCGTTTAATTTCGTTAGTGTTAAAATGGAATCAAGAAGCAAAGAAGTGTTAATGATATGAAAAATGATTATTATAAAATTTTAGGGGTTGACCACGGCGCTTCGGCCGAAGAAATCAAAAAGGCTTTTTATAAATTGGCTCACCAGTACCATCCTCATAAAGCCGGCAAGGATGAAAAAAAATTCAAGGAATTGAATGAAAAATTCAAGGAAATCAACGAAGCCTATCAGGTTCTTTCGGATAAGGGAAAAAGAGCGCAATACGACAGCTTTGGCCATATTCCCGAGGGAGCGTCTGCTGGCGGCGGAGAGGGGCCTTTTGGGTTTGGGCAAGATTTTAGTTCGTCAGCCGGCGGATTCGGTTTTGAAGAAGGGTCGGGAGACCTCGGCGATTTAGGGGATTTTTTTGAAAGCTTTTTTGAAGATTTAGGCGTCAGGCAACGCCGTCGAACTTATCGCCGGGGTTCGGATATGGAAATAATCCAGGAAATAAGCCTGGAAGAGGCTTTTAAGGGAGTCAGGAGGCATTTACAATATAAAACTTTAATTGCTTGCGATAAATGCAAAGGGTTGGGTTATGACAAAAAAGAAGGCCAGAATACTTGTTCTGTTTGCGCTGGCCGCGGGGAAATTAGGGAAAATCGCCGGACTTTTTTCGGCAGTTTTTCCCAAAACAGAGTTTGTCCTCAATGCCGCGGTTTCGGTGAAGTCCCCAATAAAGCTTGTTCTGAATGTAAGGGTTCGGGCCAACAGACGGGCTTGAGAGAAGTGGATATTGATATTATTCCGGGAGTGGCTGAAGGCCAGATTATAAAATTAAAAGGATTAGGCGAAGCGGGCGAGCGAGGCAGCGAGGCCGGCGACCTTTATGTCCGAATTAAAGAAAAACCGCATCAGTTTTTTCATCGGGAAGGAGACGATTTGTATTTTAAGCAAGAATTGAAATTAACCGAGGCTTTGTTGGGCAAAAAAATAAGAATTAAAGATTTAAGCGGGGGATTTTTAGACATTGAATTGCCGCCGGGATTTAATTTCAAAGAAAAATTAAGAAATCACGGCAAGGGAATGCCCCACTTACACGGAGCGGGCCGAGGCAATCTTTATTTGGAATTTGATTTAAAATTGCCCCAAAAACTTTCCGAAAAAGCCAAAAAAATCATTGAGGAGTTGGACAAGGAAATATAAATGGAAATATTTTTTTTGGTTATTTTATTGGTTTTGTTGGGAGGTTTAGGGGCGATTTTTTGGTTTTTGAAAAATCGCCTAGGGGAGCCTAAAAGAGACGAACCGGTTTTATTGATGCTTCAAAACCAGATTAATGAGATTAACCGGACTTTGGATAAAAAATTGGGTGAATCCGCCCAGCTAATTCAGCGTCAATTCGGGGAAAGCACCAAAATTATTAAAGAAATCACTCAAGAGTTGACTAAGGTGGGCGAAGGGCAAAAACAAGTCATTGATATTGCCAAGCAACTGGACAATCTCCAGGATATTTTGAAAAATCCGAAACAACGGGGAGTAGTGGGCGAGTATTTTTTGAAAACCCTTTTGGACAATGTTTTTTCTCCCGGGCAATTTCAAATGCAATATAAATTCAAAGACGGCACCATTGTTGACGCCGTCATTTTCACCAGAGACCGGATTATTCCTATTGACTCTAAATTCAGTTTGGAAAATTATAATCGGCTTTTGGAAGTCAAAGAAGAGAGCGAACGCCGCCGTTTAGAAGCCGCTTTTCGGGAAGATTTAAAAAATCGGATTGATGAAACCGCTAAATACATCAAGCCGGAAGAAGGCACTTTGGAATTCGCTTTTATGTTTATTCCTTCGGAGGCGGTTTATTACGATTTATTGATAAATAAAGTGGGAACAGTAGCCGCCCGCGATTTGATAGAATACGCTTTTGTTGATAAAAAAGTGATTATTGTTTCGCCGACTTCCTTCTTGGCTTATCTGCAAACCGTTTTGCAGGGATTAAAAGCGCTTCAAATTGAAGAATCGGCCAAGGAAATCGGAAAGCGAGTGGAAGAATTGCGCAGGCATTTGATTAGCTATGATGAATTCTTCAAAAAAATAGGCGTTCATCTGGGGACGACTGTTAATATGTATAATAAGGCTCAAAAAGAATTAGGAAAAATTGATAAGGATGTTTTGAAAATTACCGGCAAAGCCGTAGGGGTGGAGTTGTTAAGACTGGAAAGTCCGGAAACTGAAAATGAAAACGGAGAATAAAATTGAAAAATTTTATCAAAAACTTGGCCGGCCGCTAGATCAATTTTTTTTAATCAGGCGTCAACAGGATGTTCTTTTTGATAAAAAATGGCTGGAATTTTTGAAATTAGCCCGTTTTTTCAGACAGTTGCCTTTTATAGAATTTGTTTTAGGCGCCGGTTCGTTGGCCTTGGGGAACGCGCGCGGGGATTCTGATTTTGATGTTATTGTCGGAACAAAATCCGGCCGGATTTTCACAGCCCGATTTTTTTGTATTTTAATGTTTGACTTGCTGGGTCGGCGCCGTCAAAAGTTTTCGCATCGGGAAGCGGCGAGTGATAAAATCTGTTTCAATCATTTTATTACGCCAGCCGCTTATCGTTTGCGGCCGCCTTACAATGTTTATTGGCAGGAACTTTATAAAAAGCTGGTTCCCATTTATGGCCAAAAAGATAAAATTCGGGAATTTTTTAGAGCTAATGACTGGATGGAGCGGCTGGTTTATTCCGATGACCTGCGTCATCAGTTTTATCAACCAAGTTTTGGCGGAATTTTCTGGGAAAAAATTTTAAGCGGCCGTTTTGGCGATTCAATAGAGCGAATGTTAAAACGGATTCAAATTCGTAGAATTGAAAAAAGCCTGAAAGAAAGCGCGGGTTTCAAACCGCGGCTTGTTTTTAACGACGAAGAATTGGAATTTCATCCCGACACCTTGCGGATTCATAAATTAGTTTCTGATGAAAAATAAAACCGCGATTTTTGTTTTTGTCCTGCTTTTGACTTTTAACACGCTAGTTTGGCGGACGATTATTTTTGCCAAACCTTCGGATAATCTGGAAATTTATTTTTTATCCGTTGGCCAGGGCGACAGCGAATTAGTGGTTTTGCCGGGCGGAGTTCAAATTTTAATTGACGGAGGAAAGGGAAATCGGGCGACTCAAGAGCTAGCTTCAATCTTGCCGTTTTTTGACCGTTATCTTGATTTAGTTGTTCTTTCGCATCCTGAAACCGACCATTTTCTCGGCTTGATTGATGTTCTAAAAAATTATCGGGTCGGAACTTTTATTTCCAACGGTCGCGAGGGGACGGCTGATTCTTGGCCGACTTTGGTTGGTGCTTTGAAAAACGGTAAAATCCCCAGTGTTTATTTGGCGGCCGGCGATAAAATTTGCTATCGGGAAAATTGTTTTAACATTCTTTCTCCGACTAAAGATTTCTTAAATAGCCGGGAAACCAACGACAGCGGTTTAGTGATGGAATTATCCGGCGCCGATTCCCGCGTTCTTTTTACCGGCGATATCGGCAAAAAAGTGGAAGATTATTTAGTGAAGAATTACGACCTCGGTGTTGATATTTTGAAAGTAGGCCACCATGGCTCAAAATTTTCCACCAGTCAAAATTTTTTAGCCGCCAGCCGTCCCCGATTCGCTTTTATTGAGGTCGGCAAGAATAGTTACGGCCATCCTACTGGAGAAGTTTTGAACCGTTTGGCCGCTGTTGTCGCCGCGGTTTACCGCACCGACAGAGATGGAACGATAAAAGTCATAATCCCAAAAAATTCATCAGAAATTCAAGTTTTCAAAAAAAAGTGATATAATAAATAAAATATAATTAATAAATGTTTTAAGCGGTATTTTAATATCATCGTATGATATTCATTAAAAACAAAACTGGTTTCACCCTCATTGAGCT
>JBBTUZ010000091.1:0-3247 GCA_038063495.1 Patescibacteria group bacterium
AACCAACCTAGTTAATTTGCATAAATCCTGATTGGGGATATTATAAAAACAAGCCTCGTTAGGGAGCGTGTTTTCTAACGCGAGGCAAAAAACGCACTTTAAAAAAGGAGGAGATATGGAAATAAACAGAATAAATGAGAAATGGCTGTTATTGCGAATAATCGTTCCGGCTTTTAAAGAAATCAATGTTTTTAGTCATATCGCCAAAACAATTACGGCTCTCGGTCCGATTATGGTGGCCACCGTAGCCGATAAATTATGGGGTTGGCGGGTGGAAGTCATTGACGAAAACAATTATCACGGTGGGCCGCGAGACAAAGAAGGCTTGCCTGACCACAAAACCATGCAGAATGAAAACCCCGCCGCGGTGGTCGGATTATTTTGCGGTCTTTCCAGCACCATGGAAAGGGCATGGCAACTCGCCGAATTCTATCGTCAGCAAGGAGTTATCACTGTTGCTGGCGGCTGGCATAGTCATTACCAGCCGGAAGAATCGCTTAGAAACGGGGTTGACATTGTGACGCACGGAGACGGCGAAAACATTATCCGACAACTCCTTGAGGCTATAACACGGAAAGAATCTGTTTCTAAAATTCCCGGGATTTCTTTTTTGGAAAACGGACAATTCAAAACTAATTCCCTGACAGTAACAGAAGCGCCTGACTTGGATAACCTGCCTTTGCCGAATTTTGGCCTGCTTAAGTACGCCAAATTAAAAACTTATCCAATCGGCCGAATTAGGGGATGCGGCATGCGCTGTGAATTTTGTTCAGTCCGCGGAAAACCGAATTGGGCCAGCGCCGAACATTTTTTTAAAACCGTCAAATGGCTGGTGGAAACCAGAAAAGCGCGCAAATTTTTTATCGTTGACGACCGCCTGGAAGAAGACCGCCAGGGCGCTTTGGATTTTTTTAAATTAGTTTCCAAACAATACGGTCGCGCTTTGGAGTTCACCGTCCAAATAAGGTTAGAAGCGGCTAAAGATACTTCGCTTCTGGATGTTATGAAAAAAGCCGGCGTAATTACGGTTTGTATCGGCTACGAATCCTGCTTGGACGAAGAATTGATGGCCATGCGGAAAGGATACTTGTCTTCGGATATGATCAAGTGGACAAAAATTTTTCACGACTATGGATTTTTTGTCCACGGAATGTTCATTTTCGGGTATCCTTTGAAAGGGATAACGACCGTTATCAGCGCCGAAGAAAGAATGAAGCGCCTGAAAAGATTCATTCGCCAATGCCAATTGGACACCATTCAAGTTCTGCGACCGATTCCCCTGCCGGGAACGGATTTGCGTTCAAGAATGGAACGGGAAGGAAAACTTTTTCCGCTGGAGATAATTCCTTGGGGTAAATATGATGGAAGCTATATCTGTTATCAGCCGAATAATATGACATTGGCGGAATCTCAAGAATTACCGACAAAAATTATGCGGTGGTTCTATCGTCGTTCAAGTTTCGTCGGAATTCCCCTAAAAACCCTGATTTTCCCCTTTGATTATTTGATCAGGGGGTATCAACGATGGTATCGTAGCTGGCGCAACGATATCGCGAAGTATGGCGGCCACCTTCTAATTATGAAGTGGTTTAAACGCTACAAACGCCAGTCTTTTCTCAAAAAACTGGGAAAATCCATATCAAAAAAGGCCGAGTGATTTATCTCGGCCTTTTAATATCGCGAAATCGTTAAGTTTGAATCTTGTGAACTAATAAGTCTAGTAAGTTTTTAACTCCTTTTTGAGCTTCGGCTTCAGTCTTGCTTTCAATAAATTTTTGCCATTGGGTGAAAATCTCTTCATCGCCTATGCCCCTAACCGCGTTTTCCAGCTTCAATCTTGTCTCAAAATCAATTTCTTTTTCAGCTTGAAGCACTTGTTCAATAAAAAGCTTGGTGAAGCCTAGGTTTTTATCGTTAATTTTTTGAATTTTTAAAGCCTCTTTTGTTGCTTGAAGCTCTTTTTTAACTTCAATATAATTTTTCGCCCCCAAAGAAACCACTGCCAATAAAACCGCAGCGGCAAAAACGGCGAGCAATTTACTTAATCTTGTTTTTATCGCTAACATAAATTTATTAAAAATTCTTACGATAATTTCTCCCTAACCCGATCACGGTAAAAATTATAGCACAACAAAATGATGACTAGCAATAGAATCATAGTTTTGTAATCAGCTACTTTCAGCCACCAATATTTCGTTTTAAGCTCAATATTAATATGAACTCCGCTGCCTTCCGTAACCTGAAAAGGCTTGCCGTCATAGGCAAGATAGCCCGGCGTTTCGACCTTTAGGTAATAATAGCCTTCGGGCACTAAAAATGAATAAGTGCCTCTAATGTCGGTAATTTGAGGATTTTCCTGCTGATATTCTTTGGCCGGCCAGAGCTCATACTGTTTAGTTTCCGAATTCAACCAATATAAAGAAGCGACGGCTCCGGGAATGCGAGTCTCTTTAGCCCCGATTTTTTCATAGATATAACCTTCGGGGTCAACTACGGTTATCAATTTAACTTCTTTCATCCCCAAAGACTCATCCTCATAATCCATCACCGTAATAATTTCATATTCTCCATCAACAAGCGGCGCTTGAATTTCAGCGGTATAAATCCCGTCGCCGTCAGGGTCGGTATATTCAAATTCCAATAAAACTAATTTTTCTTCAACTTCCACCGGCTGGGTCCGATTTTGAGCAAAAGCCGGCTTGGCAAAAAACAAAGAAGCGGTTAAAGAACTTAATGGCACCTGAAGCGAGCTTGCCCGCGGTTTTTTGGATTTAAAGACAACATAGCCTTTAATGCTTTTGACCGGCTTATCCGGCTTAATCACTAATTCCAAAGATTTCCCGGAAACAGTGGTAATTTTCTGCTGGGCCTTGCCTTTTTCGGTCAGAGTTAAGGTCGCGTTAAAATCAATCAGCCCGCCGCCGGTTTTGGCAAAAACGATTTCAGTCGGCAGTTTTTCTTTAATTTTGGCCGACAATTCCGCGACCGGAACGCCTCGGGGCAAAGCAAATTTGCCGGGTTCAACTCTGACAGTAGGCAAGCCGGCGATTTCCGTCAGCCCGGGCAAAGTTAGTTCAGCTGTTTTTAGTTTCAGCAATTCAGTCATTCTCGTAATGCCAACTTCGCTGAAAGTTTCTTTCAACTGCGGCAATTTTTGAGTTAAAACCCTGAAATCCCTTGGCAAAGGAGCAAAAACGAGCCGACCAATAGCCTGGGGGTCAAAAAGCAACCATCGTCTTTTCAAAGC
>JBBTUZ010000092.1:0-13653 GCA_038063495.1 Patescibacteria group bacterium
AGCTTATCGCTCCGGGGGCTTTAGAGGAAAAACAGCGTTTTGCTATTCGGGAAGGACGCAAAACAGTGGGCGCTGGCGCCATAACCAAAATAATAAAGTAAATTTACGAAATACGAATCCTTGCGAATACGCGGATTCGTATTTCGTTGTTCGTAAAGAATTTGTATTTTGTAAAAAACTATGGCAAAAAAAGTTTCCGACAAAAAAGAAGACAAGGAAAGATTAAGATTGAAAATTAAGGCTTACGACCATAAACTGATTGACAATTCTTGTCGGCAGATTATTGAAGTGGTTGAGCGTCAGGGCGGTGAATTAGTTGGCCCGGTTCCTTTACCCACTGAATTTCATCGTTATACTGTTAATCGTTCAACTTTTGTCCATAAGGACGCGCGAGAGCAATTTGAAATGTTAGTTCACAAACGCTTGATAGACATCATTAATCCTAATCAAAAAATCATTGACTCTTTAACTGGTCTTAATTTGCCAGCAGGGGTTGATGTTGAAATAAAAATGATGTAATATCTAGCGAAGAAGAAAGGATTTAGCCAAGAAATAATTAAAACTGCCAAGGCTAAACCTGGGCAGTTTTGATTTAATTTAGCG
Source organism: Patescibacteria group bacterium (assembly GCA_038063495.1). Taxonomy (GTDB): domain Bacteria; phylum Patescibacteriota; class Minisyncoccia; order UBA6257; family MFKM01; genus MFKM01. The sequence goes on from JBBTUZ010000092.1 coordinate 604, forward strand.
GTTTTATAAAGAAATATGACAGCGATTGAAGGTAAAAAATTAAAAATGAGCCAGATTTTTAAAGACGGGAAAGTTATCGCGGTTACCCCAATTAAGGTTGCCGATGTTTCCGTTTTTGCCGAAGGCCAGCTGGTTAAGGTAACTGGAACAACCAGGGGCTTGGGGTTTCAGGGCGCGGTGAAACGCTGGGGTTTCCACGGCGGCCCTAAAAGCCATGGCCAGAAACATCGTTTGCGGGCGCCGGGTTCAATCGGAACAACCGCCCCCCAACGGGTGTTAAAAGGCAGGAAAATGGCTGGTCATACCGGCGCTCGCCAGAAAACCATCAAGAATCTTAAAGTGGTTGCTTTGGATAAAGAAAATACTATTTTAATGCTGAAAGGAGCCGTGCCGGGTTATAAAAATAACAAAATTTTAATTTCTAATTTATGAAAGTAGATTTATTTAATCAAAATAACGAAAAAACCGGAACAATAGATTTGCCCGACGCTGTTTTTGGCGTTAAATGGAATCCGGATTTAATTCATCAGGCGTTGACAGTCCAAATGGCCAATCGGAGGAAAGTTTTAGCCGACACCAAAGATCGGAGTGAAGTTCGCGGCGGCGGCAAAAAACCGTGGCGGCAGAAAGGCACCGGTCGGGCGAGACACGGCTCCATTCGTTCGCCTTTATGGAGAGGCGGCGGTATCACTTTCGGCCCGCTTAAAGAAAGAATTTTTTCCAGAAAGATTAATAAAAAAATGAAGCAATTGGCGATTTTTGGAATCATTTCAAAAAAACTTAGCGAGCAAGAGGTAAAAATAATTGACACTCTTAAACTGGAAGACCGCAAAACTAAAAATTTAGCCAGTTTGGTGAAGAAATTTGTTTCGCCCAAAGAAAGTCTTTTGTTAATTCCAGCCAAAGAAAATAAAAATATTTATTCGGCGGCTCGCAATTTGGCCAAGGTTAGCGCGTTGAGCCCGGAGTCGCTTAATGTCTACGATTTGTTAAGATATCAAAAAATTATTTTAGACCAAGAAGCCGTTGGGGTAATAACTAATCATTACAAACTATGAGAATGATAATCAAAAAACCGATAATCAGCGAGAAAACAATGGAATTGAGTAAAATCAATAAATATGTTTTTTTGGTTGACCGCCAGGCCAACACCTGTGAGATTAAAAAGGGAATAAAATCCATATATAAAGTTGACGTGGAATCGGTTAATGTCATAAATCAGAAAGGGAAGGTTAAGAAATCGGGTCGTGGCGCCAGCCGTCGGCCGTCTTCTAAAAAAGCCGTTGTTACTATAAAAAAAGGACAGACAATTGATGTTTTGCCAAAATAGAGTATAAATTATGAAACATATTATAAATTTGAAAAAATCAGCCGGCCGAAATTCTCAAGGGAGAATAACGGTTCGCCATCAAGGCGGCGGGCACAAGAAGCTGTATCGCTTGGTTGATTTTAAGCAAAATAAATTTGATATTGTTGGCCGAATTGAATCGGTGGAATACGACCCTTATCGCAGCGGTTTAATCGCCAAGGTTGTCTACGCGGACGGCGAGCGGCGTTATATTTTGGCTTCTTACGAAATAAAGGTGGGCGATAAAATTATTACTTCGGTCAATGCCCCCTTAAAGCCGGGAAATCGCACTTTATTGAAACGTATTCCGATTGGCAGTTTCGTTTATAATATTGAATTATTTCCGGGCAAGGGTGGCCAATTAGCTCGTTCCGCGGGTTTGGCCGTTCAAGTTTTGGCCAATGAAGACGGCTATACTCATTTAAAATTAGCTTCCGGAGAAGTCAGGAAAGTTTTATGGGACAGTTGCGCTTCTCTTGGTCGGGTTTCTTATCCGGAGCATAATTTAGAAGTAATCGGGAAAGCCGGCCGTTCGCGTTGGCTAGGAATCAGGCCGACTGTCCGCGGCACGGCTATGAACCCCCGCGATCATCCTTACGGCGGCGGTGAAGGTCGTCAACCTCGGGGCACTCGTCGGCCTAAGACCAAGTGGGGCAAAATCACCGGCGGCCACAGAACCCGAAATAAAAAGAAATTGTCAAATAGATTAATCATTAAACGAAGAAAATAGAATGAAAAATTTTCTAAATTCTAAATTTTAAAATTTATGTCAAGAAGCAGCAAAAAAGGTCCATATGTTTATCCGAAGCTTTTGCAAAAAATAGCTAAATTAAAGCCGGGCGATCCGACGATAATTAAAACTTGGGCGAGGGATTCCGAAATTTCACCGGAAATGGTTGGCTATACTTTTGGGGTTTACAACGGCAAAAATTTCATAACAGTCAGAGTATCTGAAGAAATGGTGGGTCATCGGCTAGGCGAATTTTCGTTGACTCGGAAATTTGTTAAACACGGCGGTAAAATCCAAAGAGAATTGGAGCAAAAAAAAGAAACGACCCAACAGGAGCAAGCCAAAGCGCCAGCCAAAAAATAAGCATTAAATAGCAAACATGAAAACTCAAACAGCAAAATTAAAATATTTAAAAATTAGCCCGCGGAAAACCCGATTGGTGGCTGATTTAGTCAAGGGTTTGCCGGTCAATGAGGCGGAAGCCCAGCTTTTAATTTTGCCCAATCGGGCCAGTAAGCCGATTTTAAAATTATTGCGGTCGGCCGTGGCTAACGCTAAAAATAACCAAAAAATAAACACCGAACAACTTTTGATAAAAGATATTCGGGTGGATATAGGGCCTCGGCAAAAACGGTTTCGGACCAGAGCTCGGGGTTCGTCCAGCTTGATTGAGAAGAAAAGTTGTCATATTATTCTAATTTTAGCGGAATCGGAAAAGGAAACTCCGTCAAGATTCAAATTTGTTCCCAAACCGAAGAAGCTCAAAAAAGCCGACAAGCAGGGAAAATCAGCGAAAAGGAAAGCCGAAATAAAAAAAGAAGAGGGTTTGAAGTCAACAAACGAAGAAAAAGGCCGAGAAACGAAACACAAGAAATTTGAGGGCTTCAAACGGATGTTCAGAAGAAAAGCGATTTAAATAAAATTATGGCAAGAAAAATCAGACCAGATTCTTTTAGATTGGGCATAACCAGAAATTGGCAGAACCGCTGGTTTTTGAAGAGGAGCTTAAATTTCCTTTTAGAAGAGGACTATCTGGTAAGGCAAGAAATTTTAAAAATAATTATCAAGGCTGGAATAGCCGGCATTGAAATTGAGCGGACGGGAAATCTTTGTAAGATTTTTATTAAAGCCGCTCGCCCGGGATTAATCATCGGCCGAGGGGGGAAAGGCATTGAAGATCTCAAGAAAGCGGTTGAGGTCGTGATGACGGTTTTTCGGCGCCGCAAAAAAATTAAGGAAATTCCGGAATTGGATCTTAATATTGAAGAATTGAAACGGACCGAAGTTTCGGCTCAAGCGGAGGCTCAAAATATCGCTTTTGATTTAGAAAGAAGGTTGCGTTTCCGAAGAGTTATGAAGCAACATCTTGACGCCATGGCGCAGAATAAAACAATCAAAGGGGCTAAAATACGCTTAGCCGGTAGATTGGACGGAGCGGAAATAGCTCGGAAAGAATGGTTGGCTAAAGGCCGTATGCCTTTGACTAATCTTAGAGCCGATATTGATTATGGCGAAGCCACGGCTTTCACGACTTTCGGGACCATCGGCGTCAAAGTTTGGATTTATAAAGGAGAAGTGTTTAATGAAAAAATAGAAAATAGAAAGTAGAGTAAACGAAATTTCAAATTCTAAAACTATGTTTGAACCCAAAAAAGTAAAACACCGAAAATGGCACAAAGGCCGTTCACGGAAAAGATTAACAGAAACCAGAGGCACTAAATTGGCTTTTGGCAGTTTTGGAATACAAGCTTTAACGCCGTATTGGATAACTGGCCGTCAACTTGAAGCGGTTCGCAAGACTATTAGCCATTCTTTGAAAAATCGTGGTAGAATTTGGATTAGGATTTTTCCCGATAAGCCGGTTACAAAAATGCCGCCGGAAGTTACCCTTGGCGGCGGGAAAGGGGAAGTGGACCATTATGTTTTCCCTGTTAAGCCCGGCCGGATTTTATTTGAAATAGATGGAGTGGAAGAGGCCGTTGCCCAGCACGCCTTGAATATGGGAAGCCGAAAACTGCCATTAAGGTCAAGAATAATCAGCAAAGAATAATCGTTTTATGAAAAAAAAGAATTTTCAAGAAATTAAAAATAAATCAGTCGCCGAACTTCAGAAAGACCTGGTTGGACATCAGGAGCGTTTTAGGGTTTTGAAATTTGACTTAGCCGCGGGCAAGGTTAAGAATATCAGGGAAATTCAAGAGGTTAAAAAGACGATCGCCCGGATTTTAACTATTATAAACATAAAACCAGAAACAAAACCGTTATAAATTTTACGGTATTTATCGTAAATTTAAAGATTATGGCTAGAAAATTAAAAGGAAAAATAGTTTCAGATAAAATGACTAAAACACGGGTGGTGGCCGTGACGAGATTGAAATTGCATCCAAAATATCGGAAACACTATAAAGTTACCCAAAGATTCAAAGCTCACGATGAAAAAAACGAATACAAAATGGGAGAAGAAGTCGTTATTGAAGAATGCCGGCCGTTGTCAAAAGAAAAACGATGGCGAATAGTTGAGAGAATAGAAAATAGGGCGTAGAACAATAAATCTAAATTATAAAACTTATGATCCAAGAACGAACAATATTAAAGGTAGCTGACAATTCCGGAGCAAAAATCATTAGATGCTTCAGAATTTTAGGCGGAACCGGACGGCGTTATGCCAGAATCGGGGATATTATTATTGCTTCGGTAAGAACAGCTGAGCCCAGAAAAGGAGTGAAAAAGAAAGATGTGGTCAAAGCGGTTATTGCCAGACAATGCCAGGCATTACGGCGGTCTGACGGTTCTTATATTCGTTTTGACGAAAATGCCGCTATTTTAATTGATGACAAAAAGGAACCTCGGGGAACCAGAATTTTCGGACCGATCCCCCAAGAATTAAAAGAAATGGGTTTTGAAAAAATTATGACCATGGCCGAGGAAATCGTTTAATTTTACGAAATACGAATATATAAACATGAAAATACACAAAGACGACATAATAAAAATATTGAAAGGCAAAGACCGAGGCAAGACCGGAAAGGTGATTAAAGTAAATCTGAAATCGCGGAAATTGATCGTTGACGGGCTTAACCTCTAGAAAAAACATAATCGACCCAAAAAACAAGGCGAATAAGGCGAAGTTGTTCAAATCAGTCGGCCAATAGATGTTTCCAATTTGATGTTTGTTTGCCCGAGCTGTAAACAGCCAACTCGAGTCGGATATCGCTTTGAAGAAGATATTAAATTTAGATATTGTAAAAAATGCCAAAGCCGAATTTAATAACATTAAACATAGAAAAAATTGTGGTCAATGTCGGAGTGGGCCGATTAAGACAGCAAGGACAGTTTGAGGAAAAAATATTTCCGGAAATTGTTCAGGAGTTGTCTTTGATTACCGGCCAAAAACCCATTAGCCGGCCGGCTAAAAAAGCCATCGCCGTTTTTAAAACGAGAATGGGGGACATTGTCGGCTTAAAGGCTACTCTTCGGGGTAAGAGAATGCTTGATTTTTTCAGCCGTTTTGTTAATGTAGTGTTGCCTAGAATCAAAGATTTTCGGGGTTTGGAGTTGAAGAGTGTTGACTCTTCGGGCAATCTTTCGGTGGGTATTGAAGACCAGTTGGTTTTTCCGGAAATTGATGCCGATAAAACTAGGGTTGATTTTGGTTTAGAAGTAACTATTGTCACTAAAACTAAAAACAGAGGGAAAGCGATTGAATTATATAAAGAATTAGGCGTTCCATTGAAATTTCTACCCAAGGCAGATTCGCCTCGGGCAGAAAAAATTTAAAACGAAAATAATATGGCCAAAAAATCAGTTATAGCCAGAGCTCAAAAAACCCCGAAATACAGCACTCGGATTGTCAGGCGTTGTTTTCGTTGCGGTCGGAAAAGAGGCTACATTAGGGATTTTTGCCTTTGTCGGATATGTTTTAGGGAATTAGCGAACAAAGGTCAAATTCCCGGAATTAAAAAAGCGAGCTGGTAATTTTACGAATATGTATATCAATTCATTGATTAAAATAAAAAATGCGCAGGAAGCTGAAAAAAAATCTTTAAAAATTCCTTTTGCCAAAATGGATTTGGCGATCGCGGAATTTCTTTTAAAACACGGTTTTTTGAAAAATGTTGAAGTTAAAGGGAAATTGCCCAAGCAAGTCATTGAAATAGACCTTAAAGACGAAAAAGCTATTAAGGGGCTGAAGCTTGTCAGCCGGCCGTCTAGGAGAATTTATTCCGGTTGTAAAAATATTAAGCGAGTGAAGAGCGGTTATGGCATAGGGGTAATTTCCACTTCTAAAGGAATCATGGGTGATCAAGACGCCCGAAAACAAAAATTGGGCGGTCAAGTACTTTTTGAAATATGGTAAAAAAATATGAGCAAAATTGGTAAAAAAATAATCATTATTCCCGAAGGGATAAGCGTTGAAATCAAAGACGGCAAGATTGATTTTCAAAACACTAAAGGCGAAATTCTTAATTTAAAAATTTTGCCTGGAGTTTTGGCTTCCGTTCAGGACAAAACCTTGTCTTTTACAATTGAGAAAAAAAATCGGCAAAGCCGGACTAATTGGGGAACAACAAGATCGTTGGCCAATAACGCCGTTATCGGTCTTTCTCAAGGATTCAGTAAAGTTTTGGAAATTGAAGGCATCGGTTTTCGGGTTGAAAAAGACGGCGAATGCCTGGTGTTTAAATTAGGCTTTTCCCATCTTATTCGGTTTGACACACCGGCCGGAATTAAAACCGAAATTTTAAAAAATATTATTAAAATTTCCGGAATTGACAAGGCCTTGGTAGGCAAAGTTGCCGCCGAAATCAGAGAGCTTAAAAAACCAGAACCTTACAAAGGAAAGGGCATCAGGTATCAGGGCGAAATCATTAAAAAGAAAACCGGTAAAAAAGTAGAAGCCGCCGCTGGAGGCGCCGCCGCTAAAAAATAAATAATATGAGAAAAACAATAAACAAAATTAGAGAAATGAGAAAAAAGCGGGTCAGAGCTGGAATTCGCGGCACGGCGGAACGGCCGCGGCTTAGCGTTTTTCGGAGCAACCGTTTTACTTACGCTCAATTGATTGACGATGTAAGCGGTCGGACATTGGCATCGGTTTCAACCAAAGAAATCAAGGCAACCGGAGACAAGAAAGTCCGAGCTAAAGAGGTGGGGTTATTGATTGCCAAAAAAGCGAAAGAAAAAGGAATAAAGGCGGCGATTTTTGACCGAGGCGCTTATCAATATCACGGTCGGGTAAAAGCTTTAGCCGAAGCTTTTAAAGAAAGCGGATTGCAATTATAATATTTTTCATTATGTTTAAAGATTTTAATAAAAATATCAAATCAGAATTTGCCGAAAAAGTCTTGGATATTCGGCGGGTGACGCGGGTGGTCGCTGGCGGTAAAAGATTTCGTTTTCGAGCCACGGTGGTCATTGGCGATAAAAGAGGAAGGGTTGGCGTCGGTTTGGCCAAGGGAGCCGATGTTGCCCAGGCCGTTGAAAAAGCAAAACGCGATGCCACAAAAAATTTGATTACTGTAAAATTAAAGGACAGCCGGACTATTTTTTATGAAATTGACGCGAAATACGGCGCGGCTCGGGTTCGTTTAAAACCGGCCAAAGACGGGCATGGATTGATCGCCGGTGGCGCTTGCAGGGTTGTTTTGGAATTAGCCGGCATTAAGGATATTTCCGCTAAAATCTTGAGCCGAACTTCCAATAAATTGACCAATGCCATGGCCACCTTGGAGGCTTTAAAGGAATTTAAATAAATCTATGCAACTTCATCAATTACAACCCATTCATAATCTTAAAAACAAAAAACGCATTGCCCGTGGCGGGAAACGCGGGACTTATTCCGGCCGAGGCCAAAAAGGACAGAAATCGCGGGCTGGCGCTAAAATTCGTCCAGCCGAACAGGATTTAATTATCAGAATACCAAAACGGCGGGGATTCAAAAACAAGCCTTTGGGATTAAAGCCATTGATTATTAACATAGGAGAATTGGAGAAGCAATTTGAAAACAAGCAGGTAATCAATAAAAAAGTTTTACAAGAAAAAGGCTTTATTAAAACATTGGGTCAGCGGGTTAAAATTTTATCCGGAGGAGAATTAAAAAAGGCTTTAGAAATTGAAGGCTTGGAAGTATCTAAAAAAGCCGAAGAAAAAATTAAGGCCGCCGGTGGCAAGATAATTAGAATTTAGAATATAGAATTTAGCAACTAAAATCCTAAATTCTAAATTTTTCTTATGAACAAAATCATCCAAATCTTCAAAATCAAAGACCTCCGCCGTAAAATCCTGATGGTGGCTTTTTTATTGGCCGTTTTTAGATTGATGGCGGCGATTCCCATTCCCGGAGTTGAAGTTGATAAATTACGGGAATTTTTTGCTTCTAATCAACTCTTCGGTTTTTTGAATATTTTTTCCGGCGGCGCTTTGTCTAATTTATCAATTATGATGCTTGGGGTGGGTCCGTATATCACCGCGACCATTATTTTACAGTTATTAATGATTGTTTTTCCGCGGTTGAAAGAAATTTATTACGAAGAGGGAGCTGCCGGCCGAGCTAAATTCAATCGTCTTTCTCGTTTTTTGACAGTGCCCTTGGCTATTCTGCAGGCCTATGGTTTTTTAAATTTATTAGTATCCCAACAAGCAATCGGTCAATTGACGCCAACTAATTTGCTTATGAATGTTTTAGTGATAACAACCGGATCGGTTCTTCTGATGTGGCTTGGAGAATTAATCAGTGAATATAAAATCGGCAATGGCGTTTCTTTGATTATTTTTGCCGGCATTGTCAGCAGTTTGCCGGCCAGTCTTCGTTCTTTGATTTTTGGTTATAATCCGGCGGCTTTGCCTTCTTATATTATTTTTGCCATTTTAGCGATAGCGGTAATCGCCGGTGTTACTTTCGTCAATGAAGGCGAAAGGAAAATTCCGGTTTCTTACGCCAAGCGAGTGCGGGGAATGAAAATGTATGGCGGCGTGGCGAGCTATTTGCCTTTGAAAGCCAATCAAGCGGGCGTTATCCCTATTATTTTCGCCATATCGGTTTTGCTTTTTCCTCAGTTTATCGCCCAAGCCGTTTCTATTTTTTCCGTTGATTTTTCTTTAAAATTAAATTCTTTAGTAACGAATTTTCTTAATAATGCTTTTATTTATAGTTCAATTTATTTTATTTTAGTGGTGGTTTTTACTTATTTTTATACGGCCATTACTTTTAATCCTCAAGAAATTGCCAAGAATCTTCAACAGAATGGGGGGTTTATTCCCGGATTGCGACCCGGTCAACCGACGAGCGAGTTTATCGCTAAAATTGTCAATCGGATTACTCTTTTTGGCGCCGTTTTTTTGGGGTTAATAGCCGTTCTCCCCAATATTACCCAATTAGCCATGGGGGTGTCGGCTTTTACTATTGGCGGAACGGCCTTGTTGATTGTAGTGGCGGTGGCTTTAGAAACAATGAAACAAATTGATTCTCAATTGGTAACCAGAGAATATGAAGGCATCTTCTAACAAAAAAAAGGCCATTATTCTTTATGGCCCCCCGGGTTCGGGAAAAGGAACGCTGGCGAACCTTTTGTCTAAAAATTTTGGTTTTGTTAATTTTGACACCGGCCAGCATTTAAGAGACATACTTTATAATCCTGAATTTTCAAAAAACAAGACAATTCAAAAAGAGAAATTATTAAATCAATCGGGGAAGCTTAATACCCCGTCTTTCGTTTTAAAATTGGTTTTAGAAGAAGCCAATAAAATCGCGGCAGCGGGTTGCGGCATTGTTTTTACCGGCTCGCCAAGAACAATATTTGAATCTTTTGGCGATAAAGCCAATAAGGGATTGATGGAGATTTTGGGAAAACTTTATAATCGGAAGAATATTTTTATTTTTGAATTAAGAATCAGTCCCGAAACCTCCATTAAAAGAAATTCTCATCGGGAAGTTTGCGCGATTTGCGGCCAGCCGTCTTTGTTCTTGTATACCGGCAAGACCGTTTGTTGCGCCGTATGCGCCGGTCCTTTTAAGAAAAGAATTGATGACAATCCTAAAGTTTTTGAAACGCGTTTGGCGGAATACCAAGAACGAACCCAGCCGATTTTTTATCAATTTAAAAAGGAAGGTTATAAAATATTTTCTTTAGACGGCGAACCGGCTCCCTACAAGGTTTATCAAGAAATAATCAAGAAAATAAAATAATTTTTTTATTATTATTTTCGGTTTAAATTTAAACTCTATTTAATGGTTAAGCTGAAGAATGATCGCGACATTGAAATGATAGCCAAGTCAGGCCGAATTCTGGCGGAAGTTTTAGAAAAAATTTCTCAAGAAGCGCGGGCGGGCGTTTCCTTGGATTTTCTAGATAATCTGGCCAGGTGTTTATTAAAAGAAGCCGGCGCTAAACCGGCTTTTTTGGGTTATCGGCCAAGCAGCGGTTGCCGGCCTTTTCCGGCGGCGCTTTGTCTATCTTTAGACGAACAAGTGGTTCACGGCCTGCCTTCTTCGCATCAATTACGCCAAGGAGATTTATTAAAAATTGATTTGGGGGTGGATTACAAAGGTTATATCAGCGATGCCGCGATAACTTTAGGAATCGGCAAAATTTCGCCCGCCGCTCAAAAATTGATTGAAGCCGTTAAAAAAGCGTTGGAAGCCGCTATCGGCGAAGCTCGTCCGGGAAAACATTTAGGCGATTTAGGATTTGCGGTTGAAACAACTATTCGGAAAACCGGCTTCGCCGTCATTAAAGGGCTGACCGGCCACGGCGTTGGTTTCAAGCTACACGAAGACCCGACGATTTTTAATTATGGGCAGAGAGGCGAGGGATTGGCTTTTAAACCGGGCATGGTTTTGGCTATTGAGCCAATGGCCTGCTTGGGCGAGGGGAAAATCACGCAACGCGCCGATGACAGCTTCGCGACGGCTGACGGCAGTTTGGCCGCTCATTTTGAGCATACAGTGGCGATTACGGAAAATGGTCCGCGAATTCTGACTATTTAATTCTCTTCCTAAAATTTAGAAAATATGTTATTATCTAGCATAAACTTTTGAAGTTCTTTTACAAATTTTAAATAACAGGGAGCAGTTTCAGAAAGGAGGCGGGCGATGATAGTATTTGGAACCGATTTGGATGGAGTTAAAAGCTTATTGCCTTTTAACTGCAAACAGACCACGCTGACCCGGAATGGTGAGATATTTTTTTATTCCTTGCAAAGGTATTGGTTTTTACAAAGAGTTTACAATTCTTATTTCAGAAAGCCGAATCCGGAAATAAAAAAATTTATGGAATATCTGCTGGAGAAAGGAGTCAGGTCGGTTGTCATTTCGGCTTCCAATGAAGCTTATCGCAAAGAATTAGAAAGATGGCTGATGCGCATAGGGTATTTTGGAGATTTAATACTGAAAGAAAATTTTGAAGAAGACAGTGTTGAGTACAAGAAAAGAGTCGTTCCGGCTAATTGCGATTTTTATCTGGATGATAAAAAGGAAATGGTTCAGGCTATCAATGATGCCGGCAACGGCAAATGCAGAGCCATACTTTATCGGGGTCAAACAAGCAGAGAGTTGCTTGAAGAATTTTTTCCGGTTTTTGTTTAAAAACCGTCTATTGTAAACCGTCCCGATAAATATCGGGGCGGTTTTTTTTATTTATTTTTACGATTTATTTTTTATGCGGATTATGATTGGGGCAGGCCTTGTTGCTGCATCGTTCCGGAATCGTTTTTGTTCCTTCCATCATAAGCGAGCCGCACTCTTGGCAGGTATTTCCGGTGGGCTTGGATTTCATAATATATTTGCAGTTTGGATAGTCTGAACAGCCGTAAAATATTCCGAACCGGCCTCGTTTTTCAGCCAGCATTCCTTTTTTACAAAGAGGGCAAGCCACATTAGTTTTTTTCGCCTCTTCGGTCGCCGCGTCTTTTTTGATATAACGGCATTTCGGGTATTTATTGCAGGAGATGAATTTGCCGAATCTTCCTTCGCGTTCAATAAGCTTGCCGGCGTCTTTCTCATTCTGGCCTGCCTGCCGGCAGGCAGGGCAAATTTCGCCCGTTTCTTTGGGCGGTTCCATTGCTTTCCCGTCAATAGTGCGAGCGCCGGCGCAATCGGGAAATCGCGAACAACTTAAAAATTTTCCGTTGCGGCCGAGTTTAATGACCATATTGCTTCCGCACACCGGGCAAAGAATGCTTTTGTCCGCTTCGCCTAAAGTGGTTATTTTTTCGGTATTGTTTTTTTCTTTAACTTGTTTCGCGAAAGGCCCATAGAAATCGCCGAGCGTTTTCGCGTATTCTCTTTTGCCTTTCGCGATGTCATCAAGTTTGTTTTCCATATCGGCCGTGAAAGAATCGGCGATAATATTACCGAAATTTTTTTCTAAAAATTCACTGACAACCTCGCCCGTATCCGTTGGGTGTAATGCTTTTTGGATTTTTTCCACATAGCCGCGGTCTTGAATTGTTTTGGTAATCGCCGCGTAAGTGCTTGGTCTGCCGATGCCGCGTTTTTCCAATTCTTTGACTAATCCGGCTTCGGTATATCTTGGCGGCGGCGTTGTTTCTTTCTATTCGGCTTCAATTTTTTTCAGATTTAGAACATCGCCCTCGTTTATTTTTGGAACTTCTATCTCTTTTCCGGCTACTTCCGATTCAACCGCCAGCCAGCCGTCAAAGAGCGTTCGCGACCCCGTCAAGGTAAAATCGGGAATATCTTTATCTTTTATATTGGCCGATATCTTTGTTTTTAATATTTTCGCGTTGCTCATTTGAGAGGCGACGGTTCGTTTCCAAATTAATTCATAAAGTCTTTCTTCTTCTCCGGTCCCGCCGGCCGATTCCACGGAAAAATGGCTGGGCCGGATGGCTTCGTGCGCTTCCTGGGCGTTTTTGCTTTGAGTTTTATAGACTCTATTTTCTAAATAATTTTTTCCCAATTTTTCTAATATTTTTTTTGATATTTCTTGAACCGCGTTGGCTGACAAGCTTA
>JBBTUZ010000093.1:0-1213 GCA_038063495.1 Patescibacteria group bacterium
TTAACAAAAGCGCTATCGGCTTGCGGATACTGTTCTCTTATACTGTCTTCCGCGATTTTCCGCACTAATCTATTTAATGAAAAGGTCAACCGCATTTTTTTATCCGCGGACATTTCCCGAAAATTTTTATCTTGAATATCTTGAGCGGATGAAAGTTTTGCTTTTTCATTTGTCATATTTTTTAACTAAAATTTAATTGGGCTTTGACTTAATTCTTGTTGAAGTTGATTATTCATAATGTCTATAATTATCTATTTATTTACTCTTCCTCGATTTTTCCGCCTAAAGTTCGCAGTTGCCGCAAAGCCAGCATCGCTTCAGTGGGGTTTGGAGGAATGCCGTGCCATTTATATTCGCTTTCCATAAAATCCACGCCTTTGCCGGGAATGGTGTGGGCGATAATCACAGTCGGTTTTTCATAAATCGCCTTGGCTTCGTTAACAGCGTCTATTATGGCTTCAGTATTATGACCGTCCACTTCCAGCACATGCCAATTAAAGGCCTCATATTTTTCCCGCAATGGCCCCAAAGGCATTACATTTTCGGTAAAACCGTCTATCTGAATATTATTGCGGTCTAAAATATTAGTAATATTACTCAAACGATTTTTGCCGGCAAACATTATCGCTTCCCAGACATTGCCCTCGTCGTGCTCGCCGTCTGAAGTTATACAATAAATCCGGTTTTTTCTTTTATCCATCCGGCTGGCCAGAGCCATTCCAATAGCTTGAGATAATCCAACGCCTAAAGGGCCGGAAGTGGTTTCAATGCCCGGCAAGGAACCGTAATGAGGATGGCCCTGAAGACGGGAATTTATTTTTCTCAAAGTTCTCAATTCTTCCAACGGGAAATAACCGGCATAAGCCATTGTTACATAAAGAATCGGACAGTAATGACCGCAAGACAAAACCAGGCGGTCGCGCTCCGGCCAATCCGGTTTTTTTGGCTTATGATTCAAGATGTGAAAATAAAGAGCGGTGAAAATATCGGCGCTTCCCAGCGTGGCCGCCGAATGTCCGGAACCGGCTTCCACCAAAGTTTCAATCAGTTTCTGGCGGATTTTATTCGCCATTTCTTCAAGAAATTTTATTTTTTTATCGTAGGTCTCGGCCATAAGATGATTGTTTTATGTTTGAATTACGAAATAAAACCGTCAACTGCCAAAGAATAAATTTTCTTCAACCCGCTCACGCTCCGACCGCGGTCGGAGCTG
>JBBTUZ010000094.1:0-2995 GCA_038063495.1 Patescibacteria group bacterium
TTTTCTGAAAAGGCTTGACAACTTTATGATTTTTGCTATATTATTATATTCGTTCTTTGGTAATTTAAAAATGGATGTTAATCAAAAAGGAGGGGAAATGACGCATTCTAAAATCTTTAATCAAGTTGAAAGCGATGCCCATCAGGTAATCGGCGACATTAAAATTCAAGAAATCTGTAAACGATATTCTTTCGGAAATAAGCAATTTTTAAATAAAATAAAAAATATCGTTGACAAGATTCTGTTGAGGCTTAAATTCAGCGATTTGGTTGAAAACGACGAGGCTATTCTTTTAGTTTTCAATCAGGAGACTGATTATTGTCTTGAGCCTCGCGTAAAAGTAAAAATAAGAAAGATTATAAACGACATTTCTCAATTACTGGCTCTTAGCCTGAAATAATTTTCAGGCTTTCTTGAAAGGAGGCGGAATGTTTGAAAATCTTAATTTTTCTAACAAAAATATTTTCATCGGCGTTGTTCTTTTTGCGATTGCGGTTAGCGTTTTGGTAATATTTTTAGCAAAATGCTTTCCTCTTTGGACTTTCAACGAATTAACTTCTCCGCCAAAGGGCAAGCGTCCATAAGTTTTAACCCCGTTAATCTAATAAAGATGACGGGGTTTATTTTTGCTGTTATTATAATATAAGTTTAGAAGGGCGGTTAGCTCAGTGGTAGAGCGACTCGTTTACACCGAGTAGGCCGGAGGCTCAATCCCTCCACCGCCCACTTAAAATTATTTTCTCAAACCTATTTGAATTTAGTTTGCGAAACATAAATTTTGCCTTCTTTTTGAAAAAGTAGATGAAATATAGGTTTTTAACAATGTAGGTTTTATCAGCTTATTGAGTAATATAGATAAAACCTACACTTTTTAGCAATCTGTCGTAAAATAATGTAAAACATTCAAAAAGCGTAAAACATTGAATGTTTTACGCTTTTAGCCAACAAGCCAGTAATGCGATGGAATCTATGTTTCTTGGTTTTTAGCGAAAAAATGCAAAAAACAATGTTTCGCGACAAACATTGTTTTTTGCGATATTGATAACTTTATTGAAAATAAGTTTGAAAAATAAAAAACCCTCGGCGCGATGGTATCGCGGCGAGGGCTTAACTGATTGCTACTTGCGGACGGCTGCGAAAACACAGCGTTGAGACCAAGCACCGCCGAACCAGCCGATATCAAGGCCTCGTCCGTAGCCGTACTTGTCCAACGCAAGTACGAATGAAAGGCCGTTTATCGTAACCGGCTTGTGGAGGAAAACCACGGGGCGACTTCTTCCTCTTCGCGGGTACGTGTCTCCAAAAACAAAGACATCTTCGTAGGTTGGTCGTTCAAGGCCGCGATGCTTAAATTCGGCGAGTATTTCCTCCGAAGTCATATCGCGATTAAACTTAACGAGTTCAACCAAACGTCTTTGCGGTGAATGCCTTTCGATTGGAAACCGCTTGTCCGTAATCACTTCATTCACCCATTTGTATTTTTCACGGGTGATGAACTCGGAGGCCTTGACCCCTTTGCAGGTGATGGCGAAAATATCGTTCGTGGCTTTTTTACTGTCCCCAGCCACACGGGGAGCAATCCTGTGTTTTGGCATATTTGCCCCTTTCTTTTTTGGCTACCCAATTGAGCTTTAAAAAAATAAGATTTTTATTTTTTAAAAACTACAACGGGTAAGCGCAAGTAAATATTGTAAAGGTACTTATCCTACTCAACACATGATAGCATATTGTATGGCTTTTGTCAATCAGACGCAAAGTTAGCTCAACAAGTAAGCGCGACACTTGCTAATTCCTTTGGATGACGAAACGCGCGTTTTGGCCAACAGCCAAAGAATGAATTTTCTTCAACCCGCTCGCGGATTTGCTTCAGAAAATTGTCTTGAAGAACATCCCGCAGCCCCGACGGGCTTGGTGTCCGACGAATGTCGGACCCGTCGGGGCGAGGGCGAAGAAAATTTTGTCGCCGGAACAAAATTATTCTGTTTCTGAAAGACAATTTTCTGAAGTAAATTCCGTGCTTCCGTTTGGGTTTCAGAAAATTTATTCTTTGGTGGTGGGCGGCTTTATTTCGTAATTCAGAGAAACGTAGGTTTCATCTGCTCATTGAGTAATGTAGATAAAACCTACACTTTAAAAGTGTTTGCCACAAAAGTGTGAAACATTGATATTTTATACTTTTTGACAGACAGGTCAGTAATGCGATAAAACCTACGCTTTTTGGTTTTTGGCCTAAAAATTCAAAAATCGATGTTTCGCGACAAACATTAGTTTTTGAAAATTATGTATAAAAATTATTAATCCTATCAATTTTGGGACATCTGGCATCATTAGTATTGGAATTTCGTAATTTTAAGTATATTATAAAAACATGACCCAGAAAACTGAATTAGGAAAATTGGGCGAGGATTTGGCCTGTAGATATCTTGTGGATAAGGGTTATAGAATTATTGAACGCAACTATAGAAAGCCCTGGGGAGAATTAGATGTCATTGCTAAAAGCCCAGACAAAACCTTGATTTTCGTGGAAGTAAAAACAGGACGACAATCCGGCAATCAATCCGGCAATCAGGCAGGCAGTTGTCCCCAGTTGCCGGATTCGGGAATTGAACCTGAAATGCAAATGACCTCGGCTAAGATTAAAAAGTTAAAACGAACCGCTTGTTTATACGCCGGTCATTGCCCTGAATTAATTGACGACGCCAAGGGCTGGCGAATTGATTTGCTGGCATTGACAGTCAACGGAAAAAGTTGCGTAGTTAAACATTATGAAAATATTTAACACTTTTGATTACGAAATGAGCATCTTTGCCAACAGCCAAAGAATGAATTTTATGAAACCCAAACGGGAACGCAGCTCCGACCGCGGTCGGAGCGTGAGCGGGTTGAAGGAAATTCATTCTTTGGCGGTTGGCGGCTTTATTTCGTAAATCAAGGCTTGATCAACTTTTCAAAAATAAAGCGCTTTGCTGTTGATTAGAAAAGGTATTAAAATATG
>JBBTUZ010000094.1:3005-4732 GCA_038063495.1 Patescibacteria group bacterium
AACACTTTTGATTACGAAATGAGCATCTTTGCCAACAGCCAAAGAATGAATTTTCTTCTTTTCAAAAATAAAGCGCTTTACTTTTAATTAGGAAAGGTATTAAAATATGGTAAAATAAAATAAATTATGGTGATCATGGTGTAATGGTAGCACAAGGGTTTGTGGAACCCTTAGAGGGAGTTCGATCCTCCTTGGTCACCCCCAAAAATGAAAATTTATAAAAAAATATTTATCGGTTTTATCGTCGTCGTCACCATTCTTGGCTTAGTAGCTTTTTCTTTTCCTGTTCAGAATTTACCAAAACCGCGGCCGCAAAGTTCTTCTTTTGAAACTGAAGAAAATTATGCCGCTTCTCTGGCTCCGGTTTCGCCGGCTTCAACTTCTACAACTTCTACGAGTTCAACCCCGAAGTCGGCGGAAACCAGTTTTGAGGAAATGTTTGGTTTTTCGGATTTAGGCAAGGAAAGCGATTTAGTGGGCAAAATGGGAACCGGCAGTTCTACCGGCAACGCCATTGATGATATTTTTAAGGAATTAAACCAGTGAGCAAAGATAAAAAAAAGATTGTCGTTATCGGTGGCGGAACGGGGATTTTCGCCGTTCTTAATGGTTTGAAAAATTATTTTGATGATGTTTCGGCTATTGTCAGTATGGCTGATGACGGCGGGTCAACCGGCACCCTGCGGGAAGAATTTGGAATCCTGCCGCCCGGCGACATTCGTCGGGCCATTGTCGCTTTGGCTTGCTCGGATAATAAAATTTTATCCGAGCTTTTTAATTATCGGTTTAAAGAAGGCCGTGGTTTGGCCGGCCACACTTTCGGTAATTTAATGATTGCCGCGCTGGAACGGATTACTGGCAGTTTTGACAAAGCGATAAAAGAAGCCAGTAAAATTTTCGCTTTGAAAGGAAAAGTGATACCGGTAACGCTTCAGCACACCCGGCTTCACGCTAAATTAGAAAACGGCCAGATTGTTTCCAAGGAAAGCAACATTGATATTCCGAAGCACGACGGTTATCTAAAGATAAAAAAAGTTTGGTTAAAACCAACGGCGAAATTAAACCCCGAAGCCGAAAAAGAAATTCTCTCGGCCGACTTGGTTATTATCGGCCCCGGCGATCTTTATACCAGTTTAATCCCCAATCTTTTGGTCAAAGGTTTAAAAAAATCCCTAAAACAAACCAAGGCCAAAATTATTTATTTTGTTAATTTAATGACTAAATACGGCGAAACCGACGGCTTTACGGCTTCGGATTTTTTAAAAGTCTTGGAAAGTTATTTAGGCAAAGGGATTTTGGATTACGCGGTGGTCAATAGCAAAAAACCCGCTCCGGTCAGAATGCGGCCTTATGTTTCAGAGCGGGCTTGTTTGGTGGAAAATGATTTGAAAAAAAATGGCTCAAAGCCGATTTTGATCGCGGCCGACCTTTTAAGACCGCGGGGTTTTTTAAGACACGACCCCGAAAAAACCGCGGCTGTGGTGAGAAATATTTTTAAAGAATAAAAATAAAATAATAATGATTATGTTATAATTTTATTATTATTTATTGTTATTATGAATAAATTCAGAACTTTATTATTTAGCCTAATCATTAGTTTGACCGTTGTCGCCGTGGCTATCGCTTTCACCGGTCCCGAGGGTCGCAACCCCGGCTCCGGCAACCCCGATTTCTGGATCAAAAATCTCAATGACATTTATTACAATCCCGCGGTAAGCGGCAATGTC
>JBBTUZ010000095.1:0-5007 GCA_038063495.1 Patescibacteria group bacterium
TCAGTAATAATGCCGCCGATTAACAGAATAGTCGGCAAAGCCGCCTGTCCTGAATCTTGAATCAAATTATTATATTTCATGGTTCATATTTGATTATAGCAAATTTCAGAGACGAGGAAAGAGAATTTCTCCTTTTTTCAATTGAGTAATTTTAACGCTAGTTTCCGGCATAAACGGACCCAAAAGAACGGTCACCGAATTTAAAATGGCGGTCAAGTTTAAAATAATTTGATTTTTTAATTCTAAATCCGCGATTTTCCAAACCTGGGTTTGGTTGATGTATTTATCCCCAAAGGCGATCAAGCTCCAGATAGCGGACAATGATTCGTTAAATTTAAATTCTTCTATTTTTTGAGCGGCTATTTTTTTAGTTTCTTCTATCTTCCTCTCAATATCTTTATCAATTTTCAGAAGTTTAACTTCCGAAGATTGCGGCTGTAAGGCCAAAACGCGAGCCGCGAAATTTCCCAAGCCATTAGCTAAATCAGCGTTATAACGAACCTTGATTTTTTCTAAAGAAAAATCTCCGTCTTCAACCGCCGAAAATTCAGCTAAAAGAAAATAGCGAACGGCATCAGCTCCGTATTTTTTAACTATCTCAAAAGGGTCAGCCACATTCCCCAAGCTTTTAGACATTTTTTGCCCATCAACAGTAATAAATCCGTGAACAAATATACTTTTTGGTAAAGATAACCCTAAGGACAAAAGCATTCCGAGCCAAATGGTTCCGTGAAATTTTAAAATATCTTTGCCGATACAATGAATATCCGCCGGCCAATATCTTTTGAATTTTTCGTCTTCTTCGGTATAACCAATAGCGGAAATATAATTCACTAAAGCATCAGCCCAAACATAAATAGTTTGAGTGTCGTCGTCGGGCACGGGAATCCCCCATTGTAAATCTTTTCTCGACCGAGAGAAACTAATATCTTCCAACCCTTGTTTAATGAAATTGGAAAGTTCTTTTTTACGACTTTGGGGGGTTATTTTAATTACTTCCTTTTCAATTATTTCTCCAATCTGATTTGAATATTTTGAAAGTCTAAAAAAATAATTTTCTTCTTTAATTATTTCTGGCTCTTTTTGATGAATAATGCATTTTCCGTTAATTAGGTCCTTTTTTGTAATAAAAGCCTCGCAACCAGAACAATAAGGTCCTTCATATTTTTTTTTATAGATGTCGCCGTTTTCTTTTAATTTCAGCCAAACCTTCTTAACTATAGGCCAATGCCTCTCTTGGTCAGTGGTTCTTATAAAATCTTTATTAGATAAATTTAAAACTTCTTTTAATTCTCTGACTTTTTCTGAAATTTCATCAACAAATTTTTTTGGGTTTTTTCCTTCTTTTTCTGCTGATTTCGCAATTTTTGCTCCATGTTCATCTGTCCCAGTTAAAAAATATACATCTTCTCCTAAAAATTGATGATATCTAGCCAAAACATCGGCCTGAACAACCTCTAATGCAAATCCCAAATGAGGCAAGGCGTTAGTGTAAACTAAACTAGTGGTAATATAAAATTTTAGATTTTGGTTTATCATAGAATAACTGACAAAGATAATCCCTTGGTTCCTTGGTACCATGAGCTTGGTTATTGTTTTAACATATTTTTATACAATTTCCATGAAGTTATGTTATTAAATACAAAAAATTGACAAATATTAATTGATTTGCTATAAAGAAATACAATCTCTAAAAAATAGACAATTAATCGAAAAGGTCGATAATATATAATTGTAAATTAAATTATGAAAAAAAGAAAACAGAAATCAAGAAAAATCCGGATTAAGCTTAATACAAAGATGAATGGATGCTAATTTTAAACTTAAACAAAAAACAAAAAGCAAAGGATCATAGAATAAAAAACGAAGTGGATAAAATTCAAAAAAATAGATTGGAAAGGATTGATTTGGCAATATTTTCTGGTTGTAATTTAAGATGCAAGCATTGCTATCAGGCAGATTCAAAAGAAAGGAATCTTTTACTCCATTTAGATAAAATAAAGGAAATCTTGTCTGATGCCAAAAAGATGGGAGCAAGTGAATTGACCCTTACAGGCGGAGAACCATTGTTACATCCGAATTTTAATGAAATCTTACATTTTGCGGGTAAATTAGGATATAAAATACGATTATTAACCAATGGAGTATTTGTTACCAAACAGATTGCCGATAAACTTGTTAAATATCCCGTAGATGTACAAATAAGCCTTGACGGCACTAAAGAAATACATGAATTTCTTAGAGGACAAAACACTTTTAAACAAACGATCAGGGGTATTAAATTTCTTGTTTCACAGAATATTCGAGTTATTATAAATACACAATTAACCTCAAAAATTTTTCCAAAAATTGATAAATATGTTAATTCATTAAACTCTCTTGGAGTTTCAGAAGTTATTTTCTCAATCACCGGTCTTTTTGGAGCTGCTGAATATAATCAAATTTTTACTCCCTCAAATTGTTTAAAACAAATAAGAAAGATATTGAATATAGATATTAAACAACAACAAAAAAATCAAGAAACCCACAAATGCGGAGCTCTTATAAATAGATTAGCGATAAACTATGATGGAGTTGTTTATCCTTGTGATTTTTTCAAAAGCATCGGGCATTACTCTTTAGGAAACATTTACCATGAAAAAATTGGAGATATATACACAAATTGGGCAAACAGCAATTGTGGGTTAATAAAATACTTAACCAAGGGACTAAAAGAGTGTAATGATTGTAAATTCAAAAATCTTTGCCAAGCTTGCCCCGCAAGAATATTCTCAATTTATAAAGACTTTAATCATCCCGATTTAATGTATTGTTTATTATTTTGTAAAAAGAAAATTTCAGAAAAAATATCTTTAAGTAAACTTGTGTATGGAAGGATATAAATCTTAAAATACATGTTAACTTCTGTAATTATCTTTTACCACTATGTACCACTATACTTTTACTTGCGTTTTTCTTCTAACGCTCTCGTCAAAAATTTCCTGAATGATAATAGCTAAAGGTATGGCCAAAAGAAAACCAATGAAACCGGCAATTTTTGCCCCTATCAATAAAGCGATTAGAACCACTAACGGGGACAATCCCGTAGTTTTCCCCATAATCAGCGGAGCGAATAAAATACCTTCTAACTGCTGAAGGACAACAAAAAACACCACCACCCAAACACCGAGCAGCCAGGAATCGGTCAAGGCCGCCAAAAAAATAATAAGTCCGGCGAAAATCGGTCCGACTATGGGAACAATATCCAAGACGGCCGCTAGCAAAGCCAGGGTGCCGCTGTATTCTACTCCAAATAAATAAAACCCCAGCCAGCTGAACAAGCCGATCACGAGAGACAGAAGCAATCTTCCTTGGAACCAGCGTCCAATTCGACTGGTAGATCTTTCAAAAATAGGAATCAGGCGATTTTCGTAAATTTTCGGGAGGATGCTCCGAAAAAATTTTTCTACTCCATTTTCTTCCAAAGTAAGATAAAAAGCCAAAACCAAACAAGTGATAGCCAAAAAAATGCCGCCAAAAATAGAAAAAATTAGATTGAAAACCGTAGCCGCTCCTTTGGCCAGAACATCAAAGGCGGCTTTAAGATTAATAATCAATTGCTGAACTATTTCGGTAAGAAAACTGTAATTGCCGATTTTAGAAATCGTTTCATTGGCATTAGTGATGAAATTTCCGAATTGATGAACGACCAAAGGAACAACCAGCCAGAAAAATACTCCCAAAATTATCAAGATCAAAATAAAGACAAAAAATGTTCCCAAAAAACGGGAAACTTTCTTTTTTTGAAGAAAATCAACCCACGGCTGGCAAACCGAAGAAATGAGGATAGCTAAGGCCAGAAGAATTAAAATCTCTCTAATTAAATAAAGACCAGTAATGGCCAAAACAAATGCCAAAATTCGCCAAAGACTAACCCATGTAATTTCAAAATATTTTTTTTCCATACCTTCTGAGATAATTCAGTTTTATTCTACTTCAAAAAAAGAATTTTTTCAAACCGAGCTGGTTCTTCAAAAGGGCCGATAAGCGCTAAGTTGAGTTTTTGATCTTGAAAAATGTCTCGAGCGACGGCTTTTATTTCTTCGGCGCTCACCGCTTGAATATTTTGAACCATTTCTTCGGGGGTTTTAAGATTGCGTTCAATAATCTCCTGCCCGCCGTAAAAACCCGCCCATTCATCGGAGCTTTCCAAACTCAAAAACAATTTACCTATCATATGGTCTTTGGCTTTCTGTAACTCGGCCGCCGGGACCTCTTTATTTTTTAAATCGGAAAATTCTTCTAAAATCGCTGAGATAACCGTTTCTATTTTAAGATTGTCAACGCCGGCGTTAACGGCCAAATAGCCATGGCGAGAAAATAAATCCGCTGAACTATAAACATAATAAGCCGCTCCCAGAACCTCCCGAACTTTTTGAAACAAACGCGAACTCATGCTGCCGCCGAGAAGATGAGCTAAAATTTCCAAAGGATAACGCCGATTATCAAAAAAATCAAAAGCCCTGACTCCTAAAACTAAATGAGATTGGTCGGTGCCTTTAGATTTCAAAATAATGGCCGGTTTTTCCTGGGATTCTTGAGTAATCGGAATAGAAAGTTTTTGTCCGGCCTTAATCCCTTGGAAAACCTTTTTAATCTCCTCCACTAATTTTTCTTCTTCAAAAACCCCGGCCACCACGATAACAGTGGAATTGCTTAAATAATGCCGATTGCGATAATCCAAAATCTCTTCGCGCTGAAGTTTTTTGATAATAGTTCGGGTGCCGGCAATAGGCCAACCAGCCGGCTGGTCGCCGTAGAGCAAGCGGAGAAAAATTTCCTGAACCCGCCGATTAGGCAAATCACGATACATATTTATTTCTTCAATGATGACTCCCCGCTCTTTTTGAATTTCCTGGGAGTCAAAAACGGGATTGAGATAAAGATCGCTGATTAAATCCAAAATTTTGTAAAGATTTTTATTTTGGGATTTAGCAAAATAGCCCGTGCCTTCATAACCGGTGAAAG
>JBBTUZ010000096.1:0-1307 GCA_038063495.1 Patescibacteria group bacterium
ATTGAAATTATTTCAGGTAAATATTTAATTAAAATAAGAGCAAAAGGGGATAATACTAATTTCGCAGTTGTTAAATTTTACATGATTTTTGATAAATATCCCAATATAAACATTGAAGGGTTTGATGCTGTTAAATAATCTTTTAGACCTTCATCATTCCGAAGAGGGAAAGATGCATTACGAATTTCAAAAGCTTGAATTAAATAAATTGCTGAAAGACATAGCCGAAGGATTCCAAATAGTCGCTCGTCAAAGAAATTTAGATTTAATTTTTGAACCCTCACTTTCCGAAGTTTATGTTAGCGGCGACATTTATAAATTAAGTCAGGTTTTTCAAAATTTAATTGACAACGCGATGAAATATACCGAAAAGGGATGGATTAAGATAAGCGTCAAAGATGAAGAAGCCGCGTTAGTTGTCATTAGCGACTCGGGCAGAGGAATGAGCCAAGATTTAGCTAAAAGATTATTTCAAAAATTTTCTCGGGGCGTTGAAGACACTAAGGCGTATGGCAGCGGCTTGGGCCTTTATATCAGCAAAGAAATCGTTGGCGCCCATCAGGGCAAAATCTGGGTTGAGTCCGAAGGCGAAGGGAAAGGTTCAAAATTCTTTGTGAGGTTATCAAAGATTTCTTGATTTAATTATTAAATTCTGGTATTTGTTTATTATCGGCGCGGCCCCATCGTCTAGTGGTTAGGACACTGGGTTTTCATCCCAAAAACACCGGTTCGACTCCGGTTGGGGCTACAAGTAAAGCAAGCTTAATTGGAAGCCATTTTTATGGACGATATTAAAAAACTCCAAAAAGATATTAAAAATATTCAATCAGCGGTTAATTCGCGCGAACCTGCGATTGAATGGCAGGCGCCGGCGTTTAGGTATTACCCCAAAGATGTTTCCTGGTATTGGCTTAGTTTCATCATCGCGATATTAATAATGGCCTTTGCCATTTGGCAAAATAATTTTCTTTTTGCCGTTTTTATTTTTTTGGCGGAAATTTCAGTTTTTATTTTAGCCCGAAGCCGACCGGAACTAATAAAATTCAAAGTTGACGCTAAAAGTATCGCCATTGCCGGAAAAATTTATCTTTTCACCGAATTGGAAAAATTTTGTTTTCGGTCCGATAGCGAGAGCAATGATTTTGAAGAATTAATTCTTAAAAGGAAAACTCATTTCAACCCTTATTTAAAAATTTTCGTTGATGTTGGAGTTTCTTCGGCTATTCGCGACATTATCAGCCAAAAGTTGATTGAAGAAGAATACGAAGATTCCTTGCTGGAAGGAATTTTCAAGTGGTTGCGGTTTT